>JAYURX010000001.1:0-2497 GCA_043755965.1 Flavobacterium sp.
TGCCGACAAAGTGTGGAGCAATATAATTACCAAATACAACAATATTCCTTTCGTTAAAAAAGTAAACCCGGATTTAACCGATTATACTACCAACAAAGCGCTGGAAGGTGTTTTCAAAATGATTGCTGTTGAAGAAAAAAACATCAGAACTAATATCAGTTCGAGAACATCAACTCTATTACAAAGGGTATTTGCTATGCAGGACAAAAAGTAATTCTAACTGTAAGTTAATTTTTTAGAAATCAATAACATAAGTATAACATAACCTTAACAGTAAAAGCTAAAAAGGCGACGTACATTTGTACTATAATAAATTTGGTTTTTTATTATTTTGGTTAGGGTTAGTTAGTTTATGAGTGCCAGTATCTTTAAAAATACTGGCATTTTTTTATGCAATACTTTAGTGAAGCTTCTTGAAGTATTCAAATGCTTTATCAGATAGTTGCTTAATCCTAAGAAAATATTCGTGAATTCGTGGCTGAATCTAGAATGCTTTCCATTTCCTGCTGTATTTTCAATGCTTCTACTCTGGCCTTTTCGGCAAAATCTTCTTCCCCTGAAGCATAAATAATTCCTCTGGATGAATTGATTAACAAGCCTATATTCTCATTCAATCCATAGTTGCAAACTTCCTGTAAACTTCCACCTTGTGCACCTACGCCAGGAACGAGCAGAAAACTATCCGGCACTATTTTCCTAATTTCGCTAAAATATTCCGCTTTGGTTGCGCCAACAACATACATTAAGTTTTGAGAATTTTTCCATGTTTTTGAAGTTTCAAGAACCATTTTGTACAATTCAGTTCCTCCCGAAACTTCGGGAGTGTTTTTAGTCTGAAAATCAAATGCTCCTTCATTGGAAGTCAGCACTAACAGGATGGCATGCTTGTTTTCAAAAGCTAAAAATGGCTCAACCGAATCCTTGCCCATATAAGGCGCAACGGTAATGCTGTCAAAATCTAAATCCTCTAAAAATGCTTTGGCATACATTGTCGATGTGTTTCCAATATCACCTCGTTTAGCATCGGCAATTGTAAAGATTTCAGGGTAATTTGTATTGAGATAACTGATGGTTTTTTGCAACGATTGCCAACCTTTCAATCCATATGCTTCATAAAAAGCCATATTGGGCTTATAAGAAACGCACAAGTCATGAGTAGCATCAATTATGGATTTATTAAATTCAAAAATTGGATCTTCTAATTCCAGTAAATGTTTGGGTATTTTAGTCAAATCGACATCGAGGCCAATACAGAGAAAAGATTTTTTGTGTTTGATTTGCTGAATGAGCTGCTGTGTTGTCATTTTTGTTTAGTTGCCTGTCTGCCGACAGGTTGATGTGGGGCAAAGTTACAAATTGAAAACTAAAAGTGAAAATTTTATAACAATACAGCAAAATTATGTAACCAATCGCTGTAAGGCTAAAATATCTTTGTAAAGCATAAATGATAATAAGACTTACTGTCATTTTTGCTGATAAATAAAAGTTGGGGTTAGAAAGAAAAAAAAGCCGTATTAAATTACGGCTTTTTTGATAGGAAATTTTAGTACATTTACAAGAATTAACTGTATCCGTTTTTTATGAAAATTTTTATTAAATTTGACTTTAACGCTGTTTGCCGAAAAATATTGGAAGACAAACTTATTAAATACAATATCAAATACCGAATATTAGGTTTTGGCGAGGTTGATGTTTTGGAAAAAATTGATATTTCAGTTTTTTCGGGATTAACCGGAGAGCTAAAAGAATATGGTATTGAGATTATCGAAAACCAAAAAAGTGTCTTGGTTCAAAAAATTAAAGACACCATAATAGAAATGATTCACAGCCCTGAATTGATTAATGTCAAAAGTTCGGTCTATCTTGCCGAAAAACTGAGTCACAGCTATGGTTATCTTTCGAATCTGTTTTCTGATGTAACCTATACCTCAATTGAGAATTACATTATTTTACAAAAAATAGAATACGCCAAGCAATTAATCGTGAGTAGTGACTTGAGTTTAACTGAAATTGCCTTTCAACTTAATTATTCCAGTGTGGCGCATTTGAGTACGCAGTTTAAAAATGTAACCGGAATCACACCATCTTCTTTCCAGCGCATAATAGCAAAAAGGAGAGAAATCGCTAATAAAAAATAAACCATCATGGACAAGGATTATATACATATTATTTTGGCTGATGATGATGAGGATGATAGATTGCTTTTTACTGATGCGTTTGAAGAATTGAAGATAAACACAAAAGTAAATACATTTAATGACGGCATAGAATTAATGGATTATCTAAATAATCCGGATTCTGTTTTGCCCAATGTGTTATTTCTCGATTTAAATATGCCAAAGAAAAACGGAATTGAATGTCTCTATGAAATAAAGGCAGATGCTCGTTTCAGTGAGATTGCCATTGCTATTTTTTCCACTTCATCTTCAGAAGAACATATCGAGGAAACTTTTGTGCAGGGTGCCAATATTTATATCAAAAAACCAAGCGATTTTGC
>JAYURX010000002.1:0-2496 GCA_043755965.1 Flavobacterium sp.
AAATCTGTAGTGATTTGGAAAAAGCGATTTTTTTGGGGGATAATGTAGAAATGATTTTAGATGCAAAAGAACAATATTGTAAATAAAAAAACACCACTAACATATTAGCCCAGCACTATAAAAAATACCATCTAGTTTAGCCAACGAGACGGGATTTTAATTTATTCTAACGACAAGGTAATCTGTCCGTCATCACCGGTTTCTGTCTGGATGTCCTCCGAAACATCGCTTTCATCCGTCACTTCCATTTCTTCAGCTGGTTCGGGTTCGGGTTCCTCGTAAGGTAAGGATTCCAATAGATTTACTTGTTTTAGTCTATCTGCCGTCAGTTGGTTTCCCAATGCCTTGATTCCTTTTACCGCAATGAATTCCTCCAGGTTTATCGTCTGATTATCTTTCTGAACGCCTTTTACTTTGGCATAAATAATTTCAGCCATCGGGCGCCAATCGGTGGAAACAATTTCCAGTTGGGACTTTTCGTGTTCGGTAATAAAGATTTCCTCCTTGTTTTCGTTTTCGACCAGGAAACGCTTGATAAAATAACGCTCTTTTTCGCCATCATAATAAATCGCCGAAATCGGTTTGTTTGGATTCCATTTTTCCATCACCACAATGTCTTCATCAAAATGCGTCGTCAGTTCGGGAATAATGGTTTTCAGTTTTCCGGATTGATTGATAAGCAGCAAACGGTCGTTTGGCCTGAATTCGCCAAGCAACTCGCCTCTTCCATCAACATTTAAACGCTGAACCGTGTCATCAAACCACACTTTTCTCGGACGCAAAGTCGATATTCCTTTTTCCTTTAATTCAATTTTCTTTATCGGATATTTGGTCACCGTATTTCCGCGGGAAGCTCTTCCTTTGATGGCAATATCGGCAAAATCCAAATCCCATTTCAGTTTCTTGATGCTTCCCACCTGACGCAATAAAACCGTAATGACTTCTGCTTCACCATTTGGATTATGGGAGAAATACAATACCTGCGAACCCGCTTTTTCCTGGGTCAAATCATAAAATTTATCACGTGTAACTCCTGAAACATTAAAACGCTTGATAAACGTGGAGCCGTTTTTTCCGTCGCGATAAATCATATTGTATATCGTTCGCTTATCGTTCTTATCGAACACGGCAATATGAATAATGTCTTTTCCAACAAACTTCTTATCGTCGACTTTGGCAATCATCATTTTTCCGTCACGAAGGAATACAATCACATCATCAATATCCGAACAATCGGCAACGTATTCGTCTTTCTTTAAACCGGTACCAAAGAAACCTTCTTCCTTATTTACATAGAGTTTGGTATTTCGTAACGCAACTTTAGTGGCTTCGATGTTATCAAAACTTCTTAATTCTGTCTGACGCTCGCGACCTTTTCCGTATTTGTCTTTTAGCTTTTGGAAAAAGTCGACAGCAAAATCAATGATATTATTCAGATGATGTTTCACTTCTTCCATTTCGGCTTCCAATTTGGAAATCGCATCATCAGCCTTATCCGAGTCGAAACGCGTGATACGAATCATCGGAATCTGTGTCAGCTTTTGCAAATCGTCATCATTGATTTCGCGTACAAACGATTTAAGAAACGGTTTGAAACGGTCATACATGTAAACATAAAGCGTTTCCCTGTCGGAATACAATTTGAAATCGATATACATTTCTTCACGAATGAAAATCTTTTCGAGCGTAGAAAAATGCCATTTGTTTTCGAGTTCGTCCAACTGGATTTCCAACTCACGTTTTAGCAAATCAACGGTTCTGTTTGTTGAGATTTTCAACATATCCGAAACACCGATAAACAAGGGCTTATGGTTTTCAATTACGCATCCCAAAGGTGCCACCGAAGTTTCACAGGCCGTGAAAGCATATAGCGCATCAATGGTTTTATCAGGAGAAACACCCGGCGGAAGATGGATTAGAATCTCAACTTCGGCAGCCGTGTTGTCTTCTATTTTTTTGACTTTGATTTTTCCTTTTTCATTCGCTTTCAGAATACTGTCAATCAGTGTTGATGTATTGGTTGAAAACGGAATTTGGGTAATAACCAATGTCTGTTTGTCGAGTTGACCAATTTTGGCACGCACACGAACACGTCCGCCACGCAATCCGTCATTATAATTGGAAACATCCGCAATTCCCGCCGTTGGAAAATCAGGGAACAACGTAAATGATTTGTTTTTTAATATCTTAATCGAAGAATCTATAAGTTCAATAAAATTGTGTGGTAACACTTTCGTGGATAAACCAACGGCAATACCTTCGGCACCTTGAGCCAATAGCAACGGAAACTTTACCGGTAGATTTATAGGTTCGGCACGTCTACCATCATAAGACATTCCCCATTTGGTGATTTTTGGAGAGAATAAAATATCATGGCCCAGTTTTGAAATACGCGCTTCAATATAACGCGAAGCCGCAGCGCTGTCACCCGTGAGGATATTTCCCCAGTTTCCCTGCATGTCGATAATCAAATCCTTTTGACCAATCTGAACCATC
>JAYURX010000003.1:0-5769 GCA_043755965.1 Flavobacterium sp.
GCAATTATTCAACAAATCACATTTATCCTGCACAAAGTTGATGCTGATAAATTGTGGATATTGTTCTTCTGTTGCTACTACCAACTCTCTTTTTTTAAAGCTGGCACTCACTTGTTGCTCAGCATTAATCACCTTAATTTTTCCGGTAACTTCCATAATTATTTTTTTGCTAAAAGCACTTTCCAAGCCGAAAGCGCATCATTATTATTCAAATATTCTTTTGCTTTTTGGTGTATCTTTTTCGCATCGTCCGAACTCAAAACACCTTTAACCGCAAAATTTTGCTTTACAAATATAGTAATTTCTTCTGGTGTTGGCAATGCTTCTACATTACCTAATTTTCCTAAATCATTCCCGTCAAAAACTAGGCTTTTTTTGATGAAATCCGGAATTTCATCTACACCTATTCCAAGTGTTGTCAGGGGTTTTTCGACTTCAAATAGCCCTTGACTGGCTCTCGAATACCAATTGCCGCCCAAACGGGAAACCAAATCGATTTTGCTTTGGTCAATCATATTTTTTTCATCTAATATGTTTTCGTGGATGTGAATTTTAACCACTTCACAAATAATTAAATTTCCGGCACCGCCTTGATTTCCTAAGGCTATAATTTCATTGACTTTACATTCCATCTGCACCGGACTTTCGGCAACGCGATACGGTTTTACCATATCCGAAGGCAACATCGTTAAACCCGATTTCAGAAACTCATTTACACCATCTGGATATTCCGTACTCGATAATGATGCCTGTTGCACCATATCATAATTCACCACATTGATGACTACTTGTTTTGTCGCCTGACAATTTTCTAGCGTATGTTTAGTGGTATTATTTCTAACGCGTCGTGCCGGCGAAAAAATCAGAATCGGCGGATTGGAACTAAACACATTGAAGAAACTAAAAGGCGACAAATTAGGCTTGCCATTCTTGTCCATCGTACTCGCAAAAGCAATCGGTCTCGGTGCTACGGCGCTTTGCAAATAGCCTTGTAATTGCGCGGGAGAAAGTGTGTGGGGTTCGAAACTGAGCATCGTATTTTGATGTTTTTTACAAATGTAATAAGTTTAATCTTTAATACTTTTAATTATATTTATAAAAAATTTGGCAATGCAGTTTTCCGAAAAACGAAACCTTACCCGTTGGATTATCATCATGGCTTCCTTTGTCATTGTGATTTTGATATTGTGGAATACCTATTCTTTTTTTCAAATCTTCAAAAACGATGAGCGCGTTAAGATGGAAGTTTGGGCAGAAAGTTTAAAAACCCTGCTCAATGCCGACCCTTTAGAGGATGATGTAGAGCTTCCCAGACAGGTGATGAGTAATAACAAAACGATTCCTATCATCTTAACCGAAAAAGGAGCCATTATCAACACCACAAATATTGATGAAAACGTTGTAAAAAATAAAGCCAGACTGGCTGACTTTTTGAAAAAATTAAAAAAACAAAATGACCCCATTGTCATAAGAATTGGGCCTGGACAAGTGCAGTATTTATACTATGGTAATTCTTCATTGCTCAATAAACTAAAATACTATCCCATAGCTTTACTATTGATTATCTTCCTTTTTGGCGCTGTGGTGTACAACTTTTACCGGAGCACCAAAATGGCGACGCAAAACAAACTTTGGGCGGGAATGGCAAAAGAAACAGCACACCAAATCGGCACACCATTATCCTCCTTGATTGGTTGGCTGGAAATAATGAAAGCAGATAATGTAGATGAAACAATTATTACCGAAATTGAAAAAGATATCAATCGATTGCAGACCATTACGGATAGATTTTCAAAAATTGGTTCCGAACCTGTTTTGAAACGCCTGAATATTGTTGAAGAAACGGAACAATCTTTTGATTATCTAAAATCGAGATTTTCAAAGCAAGTGGAATTTTCTTTTGAAGCACCTAAAAAACCTATTATGGTTTCCCTAAATCCGGCACTTCACAGTTGGACCGTGGAAAACTTAATTAAAAATGCTATCGATGCCACGAAGGGGAAAGGCAAAATATCAGTTGTGATTGAAAACGAAAATAATCTGGTTAAAATTTTAGTTTCCGATACCGGAAAAGGAATTCCGAAAAATCAATTCAGACAGGTTTTTGAACCGGGATTTACTACAAAAAAAAGAGGTTGGGGATTAGGGCTGTCTTTGACGAAACGTATCGTAGAGGAATACCACAAAGGGAAAATAAAAGTGCTGCATTCTGAACTTGGAAAAGGAACAACTATGCAGGTTTGCTTTAAAAAAGGATGACAGTTTTTTCTATTTCAGGTTAGTAAACATCATATTTCTTCCCAAAGAGCCTTTACTTAAATACTCTTTTAGGAAATCTTCACTTTCTTTGGTTTTTTCTATTCCGGCCAAAATTGCTTTTTTCAAACTATTCAAATTGGATGCGTTTTCAGGGCTCACAGAACCAACATTATAAACATCATCCTTGCATTTATTCATTTTGTCTGTTACATCCTGCATCATTTTTTTTAGCGTTTCGTCCGATTGAGCCGGCTTAAACCTTTTATTTCTAAAGAGAATAAAGTCATTCAAATCCCTTATCGCAGCATTAAAATCAGACGTAATTGCGATCAATTTTTCAACGCTTTTATTTTGGTTTATAACAGTAAACTCTTTCTTTTTTAAATTGTAATAATCTGTAATCATGTTGTTTAAAAGGCCATTTTTTTCCACTCTTTTAAAAGTTTCAAAAGCCTTGTCTGCATCTGAAAGTTTTGCATATTTTTCAATTTCTGCATTATAATCAAAATTCATCACAGGCTTTGCAGAATCGGATTTCCCGCTTATAAATTCACTGTTGGTCAATGGCTCATTCAGAAGTTGCCATAAGTAATCATAGGGCATGTGATTAACAATCATTCTGTCCGGACTTCTTTTGAAATAAGTGAAGTTTTGTTTTTTTGTGAATTTTTTTCCGTCAACAAATCCGGCGCCCCAAGTTACATCAAACAAAAACCATTTTCCGTCAATTTGCGATGCGTTCCATGCATGAGATATAGTTGCGAGTTCATCAAACTGTTTTGTGTAGCCGCCTATGATGTAGCTTTTGACCCCAACTTTATTGGCAATTTCATTGAAAACTTCGGCATAGTGAATGCAAACTCCTTTTCGGGTTTTTAAGGTGTTGGTAATTTTTACCTGTGGGGAATCCAGATTATTTGGCTGATACATATTCGGAACGTCATAACTTATATTTGATGTTAACCAATAGTATATTGCTCTCATTTTTTCATCCTGACTGGTGAAATTAGAATTAATGTAACCGGCAATTTCGGATGTGGTTGTAGTTAAATTTTCCGGAATAGATAACATTTTGTGGTCAACGTAGGAATAATTTTCAGACGTCTGTCCAATGGAAATCTGGGCAAGTAAGAGCAGTATAAAAATTAAATTTTTTTTACTCACAAGTAAGTTATTTGTTTTTAAACGGAGTTCGTGAATCTTCGATTTCATGGTTTTTTACCTATAAAAAACCCTGCCAAAATTTGAAAAGTTGCAGGGTTATCTTATTTTTATATGAATTTTAACTACAAATTGGCACGAATTGCGGAAGCCAACGCCTCAAATTCTTCTTTGGTTAACGACACTTTTCTTTGAAAACGCATGTCATCCATATCGTGTAACGGAATTAAATGCACATGAGTATGTGGCACTTCTAACCCAACAACAGCAACGCCTATTCGTTTGCATTCCACTGTTTTTTCAATGGCTTTGGCAACCTTTCGGGAAAATTTCATTAGGCCCAAATACAAATTTTCTTCCATATCAAAAATCTTATTGATTTCTTGTTTCGGAATACAAAGTGTGTGTCCTTTTGCATTTGGATTTACATCTAAAATGGCAATAAAGTTTTCGTCCTCAGCTACTTTGTAACCTGGAATTTCGCCATTTATTATTTTGGTAAAGATTGAACTCATTTTTTTGACTGAACACTAAAAACTGATTGCTGAACACTGAATATTAGTCTCTCGATATCTCTAAAACTTCAAAGTTTAATTTTCCGTTTGGAACGGTAATTTCAGCAACCTGCCCAACCGATTTCCCTAATAATCCTTTACCAATTGGTGAAGTAACAGAAATTTTGCCGGATTTTAAATCCGCTTCGCTTTCGGCAACCAGCGTATATTTTAACTCCATTCCGTTAGCCTGGTTTTTAATTTTTACATTAGATAAAACCAAAACTTTTGAAACATCAAGATGTGTTTCATCTATCAATCTAGCGTTTGAATGCACCTCTTCCAGCTTGGCAATTCTCATTTCGAGCATTCCCTGTGCTTCTTTTGCTGCGTCATATTCTGCATTTTCAGACAAGTCGCCTTTGTCTCTTGCTTCTGCAATAGCTTGTGAAGCTTTAGGTCTTTCTATGCTTTTTAATTGGTCTAATTCCTCTCTTAATTTCTTTAATCCTTCTACTGTGTAATACGATACTGTACTCATGATTTCCTCTTTTATATAAATAGAAAAAATCCCATCGCAACGGGATTTCTTCTTGCAAAGATATTATTTTATTTTATTTCAAAATTGTTGGCGTTTTTTTAACGCTTGTCAAAGTTAATTAAATTAAATTTGTTTCGCTATAGTATTTTAAAAAAATTAATATGAAAAAGATTTATATTGTATTATTATTTCTGCCTTTTCTCTTCAGTTGTGATGGCGGAAGCATTAATAATAACAATCCAAACATCCCAAATTATCAGGTGAGCCTGCAACTAAACCTGAGTTTGCCTGCTTATAGCAATTTGCAGTTCCCAAGCAATCATATTGTAGATTATTCTGCAACTTCCGGCGCCAGAGGAATTGTTGTTTTTAATACTGGCAGCGGCTTTAATGCTTTTGATTTGGCTTGCCCGAATCAACCTTACAACACGTGCACGTCGCCAATGACTATTAATGGTATTGAAGCAAAATGTTTGTGTGACAATACTACCTATAATTTATTTTCCGGTCAATCTCCTGGCCAACCTTATCCTATGAAACAATACCGCACAGAACTCAGCGGAGGTTATTTGTACGTTACAAATTAAAAATCCTTTTATTAGAATTTAAGTGTTGCTCCGGCTAAGAAATTAATTCCGGCCTGTGGATAATATCCGGCGCCTTCAATAGTCGTTATAACACCGGGCGTTGAAAAGTCATCGTCATACGTATAGAAGTAACCATTCGATTCGTATTTGTAATCAAATATATTATTTACCAGCCCTGAAAAGAGAATGGACTTTATCCCTTTATTGATAGTCCATAAATACGTTACATTTAAGTCGTGGACATTATACGCTTTCAAAACTGAGTTTTCAGAATCAATGTTTCCCATGAATTGTTTTCCGACAAATTTATTCAACAAGCTAAGATTCAGATTTTTTATCGGCGAATAGGTTGTCGCATTCCCAAAAACAATATCCGGAGAAAAAGCAATGTTCGTATTCCCTAAATTCTGCAACACACCATCAAGCTGAAAATAGAAATCTTTATTCATATTCTGACTTAAAGTAATATTCGGCTGGAAAGTCAGCTTGTTTATTACTTTGATTACCGATTCCAACTCGATTCCGTATCGATAGCTATGGCCACTATTTGTAAAAATTGGCGAGCCGACATCGTTTAACGCGCCAGTTAAAACCAACTGGTCTTTGTACTGCATATAAAAAGCATTAGCGTTTACAGTTACTTTTTTAGCATTATATTTCCAACCCAATTCATAGTCGAACAAGCGCTCGGGTTTTATGCTGCCGTTTTCGTAATCGTCGCGTCGCG
>JAYURX010000004.1:0-2487 GCA_043755965.1 Flavobacterium sp.
GTAATTCCGTGAGCAACAGCTTGTTCAACAATTGAAGCAGCACGCGCCATATCTTCATAAGATGAATTGGTACAAGAACCTATCAACCCCCATTCTATTTTTAATGGCCAACCATTAGCCGCAGCTTCAGCTTTCATTTTTGAAACCGGAGTTCCTCTATCCGGAGTAAATGGTCCGTTGATGTGTGGTTCTAATTCTGATAAGTTAATTTCTATGACCTGATCAAAATACTGACTTGGGTTAGCATACACTTCAGCATCACCCGTTAAATAATCCGCCACTTTATCTGCAGCATCAACAATATCCTGGCGGTCTGTTGCAGCCAAATATCTCCTCATTGAGTCATCGTATCCAAAAGTAGAAGTGGTTGCTCCAATTTCGGCACCCATATTACAAATAGTTCCTTTTCCGGTGCAGGACATATTGTTTGCGCCTTCACCAAAATATTCAACGATAGCTCCGGTTCCACCTTTTACGGTAAGAATGTCGGCCACTTTCAGAATTACATCTTTTGGGGAACTCCAACCGTTTAATTTTCCTGTCAGTTTTACGCCAATCAATTTTGGAAATTTTAATTCCCATGACATGCCCGACATTACGTCTACGGCATCTGCACCACCAACACCAATAGCCAACATACCTAATCCACCAGCGTTTACTGTATGCGAATCGGTTCCAATCATCATTCCGCCCGGGAAGGCGTAATTTTCTAAAACAATTTGGTGTATAATTCCTGAACCGGGTTTCCAAAAACCAATTCCGTATTTATTAGAAACTGAAGAAAGGAAATCAAAAACTTCTTTTGATTGTGAGTTGGCTGCAGCTAAATCAGATTTAGCGCCATCTTTTGCTAAAATTAAGTGGTCACAATGAACGGTTGTTGGAACAGCAACTGTCTTTTTTCCGGCATGCATGAACTGCAATAATGCCATTTGAGCGGTCGCATCCTGACACGCCACTCTATCGGGAGCAAAATCTACATAATCCTTACCACGTGTGAATGCTTTTGTTGGATTACCATCCCATAAATGGGAGTATAAAATCTTTTCAGACAAAGTAAGAGGACGACCAACTATTTGGCGAGCTGTATCAACTCTTTCTGCCATAGTAGCATACACTTTTTTAATCATTTCAATATCAAAAGCCATAGTATATTGTGTTTATTTGTTTAACTGCGTTCTGTTCGGCCATGCGGCCTCAAGTGCTGTGCAAATTTACGAAAACGTTGTACTTCTATAAAAGGTTTTAATAAAATATATTGATTTGAAGCGCTATTTTGCGAAATGATGGTTTTTGCTAATGCTTTTTTACAAATACTTTAAATAAAGTACTATAAAATGAGTATTCTTAATTTTTATCCCTTAAATCCATCATTGGTTTTTCATAAAAACGATACAAAAGATAACTTATAAAAATTGTAGCTGATAGATAAATTGCGAGTATCAAATGCAGTTGCAGCAAAGAAGTTTTTTCTTTATCAAAAAACAACATCAACAATTGCATAATTACACTGTAATGAAGCAGGTAAATGGAATAGGAAATTTTGCTAATAAATACAACCGGTCGTTTTAAAATCAGGATGGAGGTTTCCAATTGGGAAAGAAAAGGAAGAAAAAAAGCTATGGAAAGCGACGCTAACGGTAGATAAAGGACATTCCAAACAAAAGGATAAGTATCAGGAAAAATACGTAAATAACCCAGTCCAAAATACATAACCATCATGATTAAACCACCTATTACTGCTGATGGAAACTTAAACTTAGCCCAGTTTTTTTTGCAATTAATGCTAATCCAACTGCATAAAACTCCGATGAAAATGGCATCTAGTCTATAAACAGCAACCGATTTCAGAGAAACATTCCATTCGTCAAGTGTTGTAGTTTGATTGTTAAGCTGATAAAAAAATTTGAAACCAATTAATAGTGCTATTAAAAACATTATAATCCATAGAAAGAACCTGTTTTTATTTTTCGGTTTATATAGAAATGACAGCACTAAAAGCGAAATTGGCAAAACTACATAAGCCCATTCTTCAACGGATAAGCTCCAGGATTCCGGAAAAAAAATTGGCATTTTGGAGAAACCATTTTGGAGAAAAATAAAATACGAGCCAAGTTTTGGCATAGAATGTCCTAACGTGAACGTAATTATTATATTGATAATCAGTATCAGAAAGTAATTGGGTAACGTTCTAAACCATCTTCTTTTGAGGAAATACAAAGCGCTTTCTATGTTGTAATTCTCCTTGATGTAGATCCCATATAGTATTCTTCCAATCAAAAAGCCACTCAAAACAAAGAAAAACTCAACGCCAAGAAATCCGAATAGTGCAAAAAGTTGCCTGATTATTCCATCATTTGGATTGTAAATCCATAGAATATGCGAACACAAAACCATGCTGATTGCCATGGCACGCATTAAATCTAATCCAAAAATTCTTGGCTTATTTGTCATTCAACTTTAAATTTTTAGCTCTGAATTGATTGA
>JAYURX010000005.1:0-5740 GCA_043755965.1 Flavobacterium sp.
ATAACGAGTTCTTTTTTAATCTCGTCTCCTTCCTCGTTTTTGCCCACTATCCTGAAAGTGATTTTATCAACCAGTTTGTTTTTGACACAAACACTTTGAATTATCTTACTATCCGACTTGCTGTCTGATTTAGCTACTTTAAAAACACTTAAACCAGTAAGCAATAATTCTCCGCCTTTAAGAGCGGTTTGGAGATCGGATTGTGGATATAAACATAATGGGAAAACGAAAAAAATCATAAAAATAAATTTTTTCATTTTTTCTACAATTAATATTATTTTCTTTAGATTTAAGCTACATTTAATAGCTTATTAAATCGTGGTTTAATAATTGTTTACTGATTCCTTAAAATGATTTGAGCTATAAGTTATTAGATATTACTTAATCTTTAATTAAATAATTCTTCCTATTTTTCAATGAAAAATATAAAATTGGAAATACAACAAATAATCCAATAAACACAAATGTTACTATTGTTTGAATAAACTCATCAAAAAAACTCCCCTCAACTGAATGAGTTTCAATTTTAAAAAGCTTTTGATTAATCATCCCATTATAGTTCATAAGAGCATGCAAAGTTGACACTAAATAAATATTATTAAATCTAAAGAAAATACTTTGCAGAATAATTCCAATTAAAAAAGCAAACATCATTTGGTTTATAGAGCTTACAATGTCAATTTGTCCAGTTAAAAAACCTGTAATATGTACAACTGCAAAAAGAAAAGAAGTCCATAAAACTGGTTTGAAATAGTTGCCATTGACACTTTGCGATACTGTTTTACATACATATACAAAAATAAGTACCCTAAAGAAAAACTCTTCAAAAAGACCTGTTGCGATACAATTAAATGCGTAACTAAAGTGGTCATAATTAGAAACCTTAATTTTAAGATCAATAATTTTGCTAAACACAAGTTGCAATGAAAGATATATCAATAAAAGGGATACAATTGAAGTTACAATCAGATTTTTAAAAGTATACTCCCAATTAATTAACTGTTCTCTTTTTAAAACAAATAAGGTTCCTAATAGCAATATTAGTTTTAAAATCCCTTGAATTAAGAACTCGTTTTCTGAATATTTTTTTTCAAAAAGAAATGGCAATATTGTTCTTACTAAAATAAGAATAATAAAAACTGTTCCTATACTTAAAATAATTTTCTTCATAAAATATCTTTCATTGCAGAATATCTCTTTAATAATTAACTACCAAGACCATTCAAAAGAAGCTTCACAACCATAAAATTCAATACATCCTCCAACAGAGTGAGCACAACTCGTTCCTAATATGGAATAACCACTTCTAACATGTCTCATTTTACAACCAATTTATACTGTAAATTTATTCACTGAAATTTGTTTCGCTAATTCATCTTCATATTTGAAAGTATCACTTTTTAATAAATAACTGATATCAGTATCTTTAGGATTCACAAATAATCAACTGAAGTGTATATTCCATCACCTGATTTTAAGTCATTTTTTTCGCCGCTATCATTATATAAATGCCCATCAACGTAATATTCTGTTTCAAGTTTATTACTAATATTAAAGTTCAATAAAGCAAAGCTTCTTGCGCTTTTTTCTTCCTCTCCTTCCTTAGTAACTCTCCCTTTTGTTATAATTGCTGTTGATTGTTCGATTTCCTGTGCATTTCCAACAAACCCAAACACCACTGTGGCTATCAAGCCGAATACTAATTTTTTCATTTTTAATTGTTTTTAAAATTATACATTTTTTTAGTTTAACAAAACTTTTCGCGATATATTTTGATGTTGTAAAATTGCACAGTGTATGAATGATTTCCTAAAAGAATATTGCTGATTTCAAGCAACTTTCTATTTAATTTTAAAAGAAAACTTTTAATAAAAGGTATACTAAAAGTGTACATTTTATTAAATAGGTGTATGTACATTGCACAATAAATCATATTGATTTGCGTTATTATCCATAATTTATAAAACCTAACCACAATGACCACAGGAACTAAATTAAAATTGCTCAGAGAAAAAAAGAGATTTTCACAAGAAGAGTTGGCGTACGCCATAGGTGTTACTCAAACTACCATAGGGAATTGGGAAAACGGGAAGAGCATCAAGCACGAATACATTCCTAAATTAGCTGAGACATTAAAAGTTCCTACAGATTATTTGTTGATTGAAACCCAAAACATTAAAACAGTGATCCCAACCAGAAAAAGAAAAGGAGAGCAATGCTTTTGAATTCATCATTAAAGCTCCCAATAACTTTTTTGAAGACTTAAACAGGAAAATAGATTTTTTGGTTACTAAGTTTGATTAAAGCAAAAGTGTAATCAAGTATCTATTATACAACCTTTCAAACCCTTGAAAGGTTTTTTATTTTTAGCCAATTATTAACTAAAAATCCCAATAGTTTTTCCTTAAATTTGCTTACTTTGGTTTTAACTTTTAAACCATAAACTTTAAACCACAAACAGTATAAATGTCGAGTATAATTCAATTACTTCCCGATCATGTTGCCAACCAGATTGCTGCCGGTGAAGTAGTGCAAAGGCCAGCTTCTGTCGTTAAGGAATTATTGGAAAATGCTGTTGATGCCAAAGCGACCGATATAAAACTTATCATTAAAGACGCCGGAAAATCGCTTATTCAGGTTATTGACAATGGACTTGGAATGAGTATTACGGATTCCCGTTTGTGTTTTGAGCGTCATGCTACTTCAAAAATCCGTCATGCGGAAGATTTATTTTCGTTGCATACTAAAGGTTTCCGTGGCGAAGCATTAGCTTCCATCGCTGCGATTGCGCATGTGGAGATGAAAACCAAGCAGGAGCAGGAGGAACTGGGAACGCACATCGTTATTGAAGGCAGCAAGTTTGTTTCGCAAGAACCTGCTGTTTTGCCAAAAGGCACCTCGTTTTCGGTTAAAAATTTATTTTTTAATATTCCGGCGAGGCGCAATTTCCTTAAATCGGAGACGGTGGAGCAACGCTATATTGTTGATGAATTCCAGCGCGTCGCCTTGGCGCATCCTAATATCCATTTTACAATGTATCACAACGGCAGCGAAATGTTCAACCTGCCAATTTCTAATTTCAGACAGCGCATAGTCAATATTTTCTCAGGCAAAACCAATGAAAAATTAGTTCCTGTAAAAGAAGAAACCGAAATCGTAAACCTTCACGGATTTATTGGAAAGCCAGAGTTTTCAAAGAAAAACAGAGGAGAACAATTCTTTTTTGTCAACAACCGATTTATCAAAAGTGGTTATCTGCATCATGCAGTTATGGCGGCCTATGAAGGTTTGCTTTCAGCTGGTGCACAGCCGAGCTATTTTTTATATTTAGATGTTCCGCCACATACGATTGATATCAACATTCATCCGACAAAAACCGAAATTAAGTTTGACGATGAACACGCCTTGTATGCTATTTTGCGTTCGTCAATTAAGCACAGCCTGGGACAATTTAATGTAGCACCGGTATTGGATTTTGACAGAGATCCAAATTTAGATACGCCTTATCAGTACCAAAATAAGGAAGCTGAGTATCCAACGATTCAAGTCGACAGACAATACAATCCCTTTTCGGAGGACACGAGCGAAAGCGAATTGGCGAAGCAAAAGCCAAATAAATCTTTTGCATCGTCTTCCAATTATAAAAAACCGGAAGCGCAACCTAGTTGGGAAAGTCTGTATGTAGGTTTAAAGCAAGCCAGTCATGATATTGCCGAAATGACTTTTGAAAATGATGCCGTTACGTCTTCGTTATTTGAAGAAAATGAAATTGAGCAGGAAGTCAAACGAACGTATCAAATTCAAAAAAAATATATCGTTAGCCCAATAAAATCGGGTATGGTTATTATCAATCAGAAGCGTGCGCACGAGCGTGTTTTGTATGAAGAGTTTTTGACAAGCATGACGGTTCAACAAGCATCGAGCCAGCAAATGTTGTTTCCGTTGCAGTTGTATTATTCATCAGCCGAGATTGAATTGATAGCCGAGTTAAAGTTTTCTTTGGAAAGTACGGGCTTTGTTTTTGAAACGATTAACGAAGACAATGTGGTAATTTCGGGTTTGCCTGTCAATGTGACCGAAAGTGAAGTTTCTATCGTTCTGGAAGAGTTATTGAGTGATTTACAAGATGGAATACCGGATAGCAGCTTTTGTCAAAATGATACCATTGCCAAATCGATGGCAAAAAGTCTGGCAGTGAAAACAGGAACCTATTTAACCGAAAAAGAACAGGAAAATTTGCTACACAATCTTTTTGCCTGCAGAGAACCAAATGTGTCCCCATTTCAAAAGCCAACATTCATCACGATGAGTGTTGAAGATTTAGATAAAAAATTCAACGTATGATGAATGTCACACCAGTTGTTAAGCAACTTTTAATTATAAATATTATTTTTTTTATAGGTTCCCAATTTGTATTGACGGCAGAGCCTTTATTATCCTTGTACTATCCACAAAACTCTAATTTTAAATTTTGGCAGATTATAACGCACATGTTTATGCATGGTAGTCCAATGCATATATTTTTCAACATGTTTGCGTTATATTCCTTTGGTTCCACTCTGGAAAATTTCTGGGGCGCCAAAAAGTTTTTGTTTTTTTATATTTCTTGTGGATTGGGCGCCGTTTTATTGTATGAAGGGGTCAACTATTATTACTTTCAAAAAGGACTAAACCTATTAGTTGAAAATGGGGAAGATAAGGCCGCAGTTTTAAAAATTTTGGCGCAGGGAAAATTTGACACCAATTGGCAGAATATAATCCCGTTGAGTGATTTTAACAACATGATGGAGAGTTATTTGTCAAGAGTAGTGGGAGCTTCTGGTGCTATTTATGGGTTGTTGATTGCTTTTGCTTTTATGTTCCCAAATGCGGAATTGGGAATTATGTTTATTCCGGTTCCCGTTAAGGCGAAGTATTTTGTACCTATTTTTATCCTATTGTTTGATGTTTTATTCGGAATATTTGGAAAATCATTATTTGGATTTAATTCTGGAGTTGCCCATTTGGCGCATGTTGGCGGCGCTATTACAGGTTTTATAATGATGTGGTATTGGAAACGAACTCAGTTTAATAAAAACCGCTGGAATTAAGAAGTGAACATACTAGATGACATAAAATTGCAATACAGAATAGGCGGAATTGCCAATAAAATGATTTATTGGAATGTCGGTTTTTTTCTGTTGTCCATTATTTTTTTCTATCAATTTAAGTCTGGTGCTTTTGATTTCCCCAATTGGATAGCGATTTCATCAGAACCAAAGGTAGTTTTAACCAGACCATGGACAGTATTGACCTACGCTTTTTTTCATTATGGATTCCTGCATTTGTTTTTCAATATGATGGTGTTGAATTTTTCCAGCCGATTGTTTTTAACCTTTTTTACTCAAAAAAAGTATTTAGGACTATACGTTTTGAGTGCCATTTTTTCCGGATTATGCTTTGTGTTGAGTTTTTATTTTTTGCATCAAACTTCAAGAATGGTTGGTGCTTCGGCAGCAATAATGGCATTGTTGGTAGCTACGACAACTTACCAACCTTTGATGGATATTAGATTGTTGTTGATTGGAAATGTAAAACTATGGCACATTACCGCGGTGATACTTTTATTGGATTTACTGCAAATTCAAATGAATAACACCGGTGGTCACATTGCCCATTTGAGCGGAGCATTTTTTGGCTATATTTACATCAAACTGTTGCAAAACGGAACCGATTTGAGCAAGATTGTCGATTCAGTATT
>JAYURX010000006.1:0-5727 GCA_043755965.1 Flavobacterium sp.
CCTGTCCGACGCAATACGCCGCCTTGTTTTGCCGTTAATGGAAAGACATGTCCCGGTCGGACCAAATCATAAGGCTTTGTATCTTCATTGACTAAAGCCAATATTGTTTTCGCCCTGTCAGAAGCCGAAATACCGGTAGAAACACCATGACCTTTTAAATCAACAGAAACCGTAAAAGCGGTTTCCATATGGTCGGTATTATTTTTTACCATCGAATGTAATTCTAACTCATCACAGCGTTTTTCTGTCAGTGGTGCACAGATTAATCCTTTTCCGTGAGTAGCCATAAAGTTTATCATTTCGGGAGTCACTTTTTCGGCTGCAGCCAAAAAATCGCCTTCGTTTTCACGGTCTTCATCATCAACGACAATAATAATTTTGCCTTGTCGAATATCTTCGATGGCTTCTTCTATCGTATTGAGGTGTATTTTACTTGGGCTCATCAGTGCGTACTTTTATTAAATTCAGATATTACTTCTTTTAAATAACTTCTATTATAGAAATAAAACAGGATAAAGAATGGAAAACCGGCTAGGACAACCAGAAATATATTTAAATCCATTTTTTTATCCATGATGGTTCCTATTTCGTCCAATAGCAGTTGTGACTTAAGCAATGCCGAATAGAAAACACCGGCAACGATAAGAGTTACTATAATTGTAATAACCGTTTCTGGTTTTCCAAGAAAAGATATTCCTAACATCACTAAATAGGCAACAAAAGTGATCTTACTATAGATTTTATATTGTTTGTTGAGTTCTTCTACTTTATTGAATTCAATATTATAAAGGTTGTTGCTCAGCAATAATTCATCCTGGGTAATATTTCTTGATTCTAGTATTTTCAATGCTTTATTTCGGTAATCATTGGAATAACCAAACTGTTTTGCCTCTTTTACAATCTTGATTAATATCTCATTATCATAGCCATTTAGTTTTTCCCAATCGGAATCTTTTACTACACTAAGCTCATCTATGTTTACCACAGGCTGCTCAGTTAATTGTTCTTCGCTTTTGGTTGGTATAAATCGCTTATAAATATCGGTTATCCAATCAAAACTAATTGTAAATCCTTTGTCATCGGTAGCTCTTTTGGTTAGGATTATCGCCAGAGGTGCGAGAACAAACGAAGACATCCAACTACCCATGAAAGGCGAGAGTTCATCCTGCTGAGCCACTTTCTTTCCAAAGGTGTTGATAAAGTGGAACGTGATAAAAATAAGTATGGCAAATACGATGGGCAATCCTAATCCGCCTTTTCGGATAATAGCACCCAAAGGCGCACCGATAAAGAACATCAATAAACAGGCAAAAGCAATTACGAATTTGTCATAAAGCGCTATCCAATGCTGGTTGATATTCTTTTGTTTGTCTTCCAATTCAAAGCGTGAACTTTCTAAAGTAAAGTTAGTCGCATCGACATTACCGCTTGCTATGCGAAGTATTTGTGATTTATCACTATCGGAAAAATTATCTAGTATATTGGCACCATTAAGTGAAGGCAAAGTAACGTTGGTCGCAAAGTTTGAAGTGGTCATTGCCGAACGTGAATTTATGTTCTCAGCTATGGAAACCAAGTCTTTATTGTAGTTTTTTTGTAGGGAATCGAGAGTGAATTTAAGTTCGCCAACATTAAGCATCGTATTGGTATTGGTAATTTGCTCTTCGTCAAGATTGGCGCTGCTCAATTTTGACAAATCAATATTGATAACATAGGTTTTGAATTCGCTTTTGGCAAAGGGAACTTTATTGCGATCTTCAAATTTTTTAGGGATAATGTCTTCGTAGTAATTTCCGTCTTTCAATACTAATTTCAGGATGTTTGAGTTTTCGTTGCTTATTAATTCTCCTTTCTTAGCCTTGATAACTGTATTGCTTCCTGCACCATTGCTTGATAATTTGTGGATGGTGACACCGCTGAGGTATCGGCCATTATCGCCTGATTTTTTTTCAACCTTAATGTTATAACTTCCAACCTGACTGAATTGTCCTTCGGCTATAGCCATAGCGGGTTTTACTTGAGCTATATTTCTACGGAAGTTGATGAACTTATATTCGGCATACGGAATTACATTATTGGCAAAGAAAAAAGCAACAACGCTTAGAATAGTAATGAAGTAAATCAATGTTTTCATTGTACGCTGCAAGGATATCCCGGAAGATTTCATTGCGGCAAACTCATAATTTTCTGCAAGGCTTCCAAAGGTCATAATAGAAGCTAATAAAACGGATAAGGGTAACACCAGCGGTATAATACTTGGCATTTTAAACAAAAGGAACTTAAGAATCATTATGAAATCTAAGTCCTTACCGGCTAATTCAGAGATGAAGAGCCAGACAACCTGCAAAACGAATATGAAAAACAGAATTACAAATACCGTAGCAAATGTAACAAGGAAGGATTTTAATAAGTACTTGTCAAGTATTTTCACCCGAGGTTAATCTAGTTTATTGATGTAGTAATTTGAATATTTACTAGGCACAAAGGTAAACTGATTTTTTGATAATGGCTGATTGGTTTTAAAAGAATTAACAGTGAGCGTGGTTTTAGTTCCGTTTTTGCCCATTTCAATCACATTATAAATGTGTTTAGTCTGGGAATCAATACCTAACAGGATTTCTTTACGGTGGTCTTTGCCGTTTGTTGGCACTAATTTAATATACTGTATTTTTCGACCTTTTACATCCTGAAGAATGTCCCAGCTAAATTTATAACCGCTGTTGAAAAAAGTAAGCATCTTTGATGGTGTGATTGCGTTATCATCTTTTTCATTTAAGCCTGATACGGTAACTTCTTCGTCTTCGGGAACAATGGTGTAGCTTTTTTTACCATCGAATATTTTGGTAACACCCATAAAATTCAACACATATTTATTGCCCTGAATAATGACATTTCCTTTACTTTCTTTATTGATATTCTCTTTATAGTTATTGAGGGTGTATTTAAAATCGATGATGATATTGTCGTAGGACTTGATTTTAGCTGTTACCTGGTCTAACAACTCTTTTGCTTTTTTATCCTGAGCATTCGCATTCAGCGTTACTAAAAATAAAATCACAATCGCTACTATCTTGTTCATTTTAATCATTGTTCTGTTCATTATTAAAGAATTGGTCTAATGAAGCTAAGTCAGTAATGTTAACACTTCTTGCTTTACTTCCTTCAAATTGACCTACAATTCCGGCTGCTTCTAACTGATCAATAAGTCGTCCGGCACGGTTGTAACCCAATTTCAGCTTCCTTTGCAATAATGATGCCGAACCCTGCTGTGCTGTTACAATTATTTCTGCCGCTTCCCTAAACAAGCTGTCTCTTTCGGATATATCAAACTCTAAATTTACGCCACTACCTTCTTCACCAACATATTCCGGCAATAAATAAGCGCTGGCGTAGGCTTTTTGGGAACCGATGTAATCTACAATCCGTTCTACTTCGGGTGTGTCTACAAAAGCACATTGCACACGCACTAAATCATTCCCGTTGGAATAAAGTAAATCGCCACGGCCTATTAATTGGTCTGCGCCCTGTGTATCCAATATCGTTCTTGAATCTATTTTAGAAGTAACCCGAAAGGCAATACGGGCCGGAAAATTAGCTTTAATAATACCTGTAATAACATTCACCGATGGTCTTTGCGTAGCAATGATTAAATGAATTCCGATAGCTCGGGCCAGCTGAGCCAACCGTGCAATTGGGGTTTCCACTTCTTTACCCGCTGTCATAATCAAATCGGCAAACTCATCAACCACCAAAATAATATAAGGCAGGAAACGATGTCCGTTTTCAGGATTTAATTTACGGGCTTTGAACTTGTCGTTATACTCTTTGATATTTCTAACCATCGCATCTTTCAATAACGAATAACGATTATCCATTTCAATACACAACGAATTTAAAGTATGTATCACTTTGGTGTTATCCGTAATAATGGCATCACCATCATCAGGAAGTTTTGCCAAATAATGGCGTTCAATTTTATTGAAAAGGGTTAGCTCCACTTTCTTTGGGTCAACCAAAACAAACTTAACTTCTGCCGGATGCTTTTTGTACAATAATGAGGTCAATACCGCGTTCAATCCAACCGATTTCCCTTGTCCTGTGGCACCAGCCATCAAAAGGTGTGGCATTTTTGCCAAATCTACCACGAAGGTTTCATTGGAAATGGTTTTCCCTAACGCAATTGGCAATTCCATTTCGGCCTCCTGAAACTTGGCTGAAGAAATCACAGTCTTCATAGGAACCATAGTCGGATTCTTGTTTGGAACCTCAATTCCAATTGTTCCTTTTCCCGGAATAGGGGCAATGATACGAATGCCTAAAGCCGCCAATGACAAAGCGATATCATCTTCCAGGCTTTTAATTTTGGAAATACGAATTCCGGCTTCCGGCACTATTTCATACAGCGTTACCGATGGACCAACAGTAGCTTTGATTTGGGCGATATCAATTTTGTAGTTTTTTAAGGTTTCTACAATCCTGTTTTTGTTTTCTTCCAGTTCTTCCTGATTGATCGTAATGCCAACCGAAGTGTATTCTTTAAGCAAATCAATCGTCGGGAATTTGTAGTTGGATAATTCCAATGTGGGGTCAAATTCCCCAAAGTCGGCAACTAATTTAGCGGCTAAATTTTCTTCTATAACATCTTCATCCGGCGCTTGTTCAATGACAAAAGCTTCATCATGAGTAGGGATGATTACAGGTGTAACTGTTTTTATGGTTGGTTCCAAATTAATTTCGGAAGCATTTTCAATAGTAGGTTTCAACAATTCTTTATTGATTTCGAATTGCGAAGGTTTTAAACTAGGTTCTTCGAGTTCTTCCTCTTCTTTAACTTCAAATTCCTCTAAATTATAGTCTGTTCCGTTTTCTGTCGTTAACCCTTTCAAATCATCTTTGATGGCTGCATGTTTCTTTTCAAAGAATGTTTTGATGGCATCGGGAGATATCTTTATTTTGAAAATCAAATAGATAACAATCGCAAAGACAATTACAAGTAGTGTTCCTGCCTTGCCAATATAATCCTGAATAAATTGGTTGAGTTCGTAGCCTATTGTTCCTCCTAATTCGGGAATGGTCGTGGCAAAAAAGCCAAATGTTATTGACAACACTATGATAGCAAACAAATCCCAAAACCAGGTGTTTTTGAGTTTTCGGATAGGTAAGTCTAACAGCAAAAAGGCACCACTCAAAAAGCATAACTTGACAAATAGGAAGGAAGCCACACCAAAACCACGATAGATAAATAAATCGGCAATGTAGGCTCCAAATTTGCCCAACCAGTTTTCTACATGCTCGCTTCTATCGGTAAGTGAATCAACGGCACTTTGATCGGCCTGACCGGAAACAAAGAAAGAAACGAAGGAAACCAATAAAGCAATTGACAATAAAACCAAAAGAAAACCAAACAGCATTCGGTATTGCTTTTTGGTCTTTAAAATTTTAATATCCGTTTGAGGATCTTTTTGTTTAGTTTGCTTCGCCTGTTCGCTAACACTCGGGCCTTTTTTAATTGTTTTTGCCATTGGTTATTTATATCGCTATAAAAATAGAAATTTAATCGAATGATTATAGAAATTTGGGAACATAAATTAATAATCCTACTGCAATGGCAGCTGTTGCAGCAAACATCACAGCTCCTGCGGCAATGTCTTTTATAAAACCAATCCTATCGTGAAATTCAGGGTGAATGAAGTCGGCAATTTTCTCGACTGCTGTATTAAGGCTTTC
>JAYURX010000007.1:0-14154 GCA_043755965.1 Flavobacterium sp.
ACTAAAAAGCGATACGCTTTCTTCTTTTCCATATAATGCTATTCTAATTTATCTATAAAATTACGAAATGTCCCAATACTTTAGGCGTATATTTACTTACTGATACAATGTTACATTAATCTGACATAATCATTCTTATGAAAAATCTTTTTCTTTTTATAGTATTACCATTTTATATTTACAATGTTTCTGCGCAAGGCGATTTAAAAATGCAGGTAGGAGCAACTTTAGATGCCTGGCAGAAAGCCGCTGCCGATGCTAATTATAATGGTTACTTTGACGCCTTGACAGACGACGCGGTCTTTATCGGAACTGATGCTACAGAGCACTGGAACAAAACTGCTTTTCAGGCCTAGGCCAAACCTTATTTTGATAAAGGCAAAGCATGGAGTTTTACTGCGTTAGAAAGACATATCTACTTTAGCAAAGACAAAAAAACAGCTTGGTTTGACGAATTACTTGACACACGAATGAAAATATGTCGAGGTTCAGGGGTACTTGTACTTATAAACAACCAATGGAAAATAAAACACTATGTTCTTTCAATGACCGTTCCAAATGACAACTCCGACGAAGTGATAAAAACCAAAGCTCCCATTGAGGACGCTTTAATTATCGATTTGAAAAATAAGAAAAAGTAAACTTTTTACTTTCCGAAAAACCATAATCTTTCTTTTCTCGTAACTGATTCTAAGAACCCAACTTCTACGATTATGGATATCAACAAAAAAATTAGGAATTTATTTGAAACGACTACGTTTATTGCAATGATTGCATTAGTGTTCCTTGTATTTTATTTAGCATTATATTTTCCTGTATAAATATTATGGTTGCCCTAAAAATTACTTATAAGGTTTGGTTAGTTTTGTTTGGAAAGAAAAGCGCTGTTTCGTGTCAAACTCAGCGTTTTTTGATTCACGCTTATTTAGAAAGAAAATAAATTGTTAAAAAATGTTTGTTTGAAAAACTAAGTTTTTTATCTTTTCGTAGATTAATAAAACAAAAATATTATGAGAATTAATAAGAAAATAAAAATCGCGCTTCTAAGCATATTAGGATTTTTCCTTTTGATGTTTGTGATATTGGTATATCACATTGCAAACGCCAGACCAATCGAAAATGCAACAATTCAGGTCAGCAGAATCGATTTTGACAAACCTTTCGATTCTATGTCTGCTATTGATATCAAACAAAAATTGCATGATATTCCAGGAGTTAAGAGTGATATCATCATAAAACGAAATGTTGTTGTCTATTTTCATGATAACAAAGTTGCGGATTCCAAAAGAATATATGACGAATTAATGACAACAGGACAATATAATGCACAACGTTTTATATTGCCAGAAGGCCTTGCTAATAAGCAAGTTTGCCCCGTAATAAAAAAAGATGGCATCAGCTATAAGTTTACCCAGTTTGTACAAAGAATTTTCAATTAATCTTAAATATATTAACTATGACTAAGTATTCAAAATTTGCACTATGTGCATTAGTAATTGGAGCGTTTACGTTCACATCCTGCAGTGATGATGATAATCCTGCTCCGCCAGCCTCAATCTATGCAAGATTGGGAGGAACTACATTGGTTTCAGATCCGGATAATGCCGGACAAATGATTGAACAAGGGCGTTTAAGCTATCGTAAAGTGGTAAATTCAACCGTTGGGTTAATTGTCGCTGATGTACAATCAAGTGCTTCCGGAAATTTAGGAGCGCATTTTGCACCAATTCTAGGAGAAGTTGGGGCGGGAAACACAACCAATTTGGCTATATTGGTAGATAATTTAACCGATTTTTTCTCATTTAATACAGGAGGAACAAATGCGGTTAATACGTATACTGGTTTAGATATGGTTACTGCACACAATCCAGCTTTAAATGCCCGAATGGGGACAACTTCGACCAATGCAGACTATACTAAATTTGAAGGTTATGTTGGTGCAGCCGCTGTAGCAAATGGAGTTGCTGCCGATACACAACTCTATACTGATATAGTAGCAGTATTAGAATCGTTAAGAGATCCTATTGTTCAATAATACGGTTTTTGTTTTTGTTTAGTGAAAAACGCTGCCTTACTTTTTGGCAGCGTTTTTTTATTTTAAATGGGTTAACATTTCCTGAGTCATCCTAGCCAAATCAAATTCGTGCTTCCAATGCCAGTCTTCCTTGGCACTACTATCATCAATTGAAGCAGGCCAACTATCAGCAATCTTCTGACGGAAATCCGGTTTATAGGATATTGTAAAATTCGGAATGTGTTTCCTAATCTCGGTAGCGATTTCAGCGGGCGTAAAACTCACGCCTGATAAGTTATACGAAGAGCGAATCTTAATTTGCTCACTCGATGCCTGCATTATTTCTACAGTAGCTCTAATTGCATCATCCATATACATCATTGGCAAAGCCGTCTGCTCCGAAAGAAAACATTCATATTTCCCATCTTTCAAAGCTTTGTGGTAAATATCCACAGCATAATCTGTCGTCCCACCACCAGGTTCGGTCGACCAGCTAATCAAGCCCGGATAACGAATGCTCCGCACATCAACGCCATAAATATTATGGTAATATTCACACCATCTTTCGCCTGTCTGTTTACTAATTCCGTAAACGGTTGTCGGTTCCATAGTGGTATACTGCGGTGTATTATTTCTTGGTGTTGTTGGTCCAAAAACGGCAATGCTCGATGGCCAAAATATCTTTTTTATTTTTTTGGCTTTCGCCAAATTCAATACGTGAAAAAGCGAATTCATATTCAAATCCCAGGCAAAAGCGGGATTTTTTTCTGCCGTTGCCGAAAGCAAAGCCGCCATCAGATAAACATCCGTAATTTGATATTGCTCAATTAAATGCTCAATCTGATTATAATCTAAAGCATTGACAACTTCAAAAATTCCATTGTTAACAATATCGTTATTCAGTTTTCGGATATCGGAAGCAATAACATTGTCATTGCCATAAATGCTTCTTAGCTTTTGTGTTAGCTCAGTTCCTATTTGTCCGCAAGCTCCAATGATTAGAATTTTTGTGCTCATGTAGTAGTGTTGTTTATACAGCAAAGATACCTTTTTTAAGAAAAGTAACTTCTGCAAAAAGACAGTTTTCATTTTAATAAAATTATACTCCCTTTAACTTCATCTTGCTATAGTTTCCTTTTACCTTTGTACCTTTGTGTCTTTAATGCCTTCACATGAAATTATCTTTTTCGACATTATTATTGTTATTGGTATTCTTTTCTTCTTGCCAGGAAGATCCAAAAGTTCGTGCCTTGGAGCAGGAAAAAGAAACACAGAAAAGAGAAGCCATTTTTACCAATATCAACAACGGTTGGAACTTTAATTCCCAACCCGTAAACGGAACTTCGCAGGAATTGACAACCAATTGGGCAGAATGGCGCGTATTTCTGAACGAGTTAGGACAAAAGCCCAAAAGCAGTATTGGCGCTTTTCAGCAAAAAGCCAAAACGCTTTCCAAAAGAGCGATGGAGTTAAACAACAATGTACCCATTAAATATAATCTGCCTGAAATAAAAAGCAGAATTGCCGTTATTACAACCAAAGTCAATGCTATAAATTTATACATTCACCTGAATCAAATTCCCGATAAAAAGATTGTACAGTTAGTGCAGGAAATTAATAACGAAGTAGCTTCTATGCAATGGCAACTGGAGGAAATCAAACGTAAAGGCGAAATCAAAATAGAAGATGGCGAAAGTGATATGCGGAGAATGTTAGATACTGCCAGAGCTATTCCTACCAGTCCGGAATCAAAAATTATTAAATAAGTTTTGAGTTTAACTTCATTATACAACGGTTATCTCCATTCGACGAAAGTCAAACAAATAGCGGACGCACTTGGCACGAGCGTTAGCGAACTGGCGGAGCAAAATCCTTTAAGCAAAATACAATTAAAAGGACTTTTAGGTTCATCGTTCTCGTTTGTATTTCAGGCTATCTTCAAGCAAAGCGACAAACCTTTTTTACTTATTTTCAACGAAAAAGAAGAAGCGGCCTATTATTTAAACGATTTGGAGCAGATGATTGGTGCCAATGATGTGCTGTTTTACCCAAGCTCGTATCGTCGTCCCTACCAAATTGAAGAAACCGATAATGCCAATGTTTTATTGCGTTCCGAAGTTTTAAACCGAATCAATTCGCGCAAAAAACCAGCCGTAATTGTTACCTACCCCGAAGCGCTTTTTGAAAAAGTAGTTACCCGAAAAGAGCTCGAAAAAAACACGTTGAAAATTGCCGTTGGTGAAACCGTTACCATCGATTTTATCAACGAAGTGCTATTTGAATACGAATTCAAACGTGTCGATTTCATTACCGAACCCGGCGAATTTTCGGTTCGTGGCGGAATCCTGGATGTGTTTTCGTTTTCAAATGACAATCCATATCGCATAGAGTTTTTTGGGAATGAAGTGGAGAGCATCCGAACCTTTGATGTTGCAACGCAACTTTCGGTGGAAAAACAAACCAAGATTACCATTATTCCAAATCTGGAAAATAAATTCATTCAGGAAAATCGCGAAAGTTTCCTCAATTATATCAGTGAAAAAACTATTTTGTGTATTGAAAACACTGAGTTTTTAACTTCGCAATTAGATAAGCTTTTTGGCAAAGCCATTGAAACTTTTGACAAACTTTCGAAAGATGTAAAACATGCTGAGCCTAAACATTTATTCATGAATCAGGAAGGGTTTTTGCGCAAGGCATTAGATTTTTCCATTGTTGAATTATCCAACAAACCGTTTTTTAAAACGACCAAGGCATTTGAATTTCACATACAACCTCAGCCTTCATTCAACAAGCAATTTGATTTGCTGCTAAACAATTTGAGCGACAATCACTTTAATGGGTATACTAATTATTTGTTTTGTTCCAATGAGGCTCAGGCCAATCGTTTTCATGATATTTTTGAAACCGTCTTAGATGAAACGCCTTTTGACAATAAAAATAACGACAAGACGGTTCTTGGCGACCAATCAAAAACAATAAAAAAGACGACAAAATCGATAGATGAAGAAAACCACGAGAATGTACGCAAGCAATACCACACTATTGTTGCTTCTTTGTACCAAGGTTTCATTGATGAGGAAAACCAAATCGCTTGTTATACCGACCATCAGATTTTTGAGCGTTATCATAAATTCAATATCAAGAATGGCTATTCAAAAAAGCAAACGCTTACATTAAAAGAACTGAATTCGTTGTCTGTTGGCGATTATGTAACCCACATTGATCACGGAATCGGGAAGTTTGGAGGTTTACAAAAAATTCAGGTGGAAGGCAAAACGCAGGAAGCGATAAAATTGGCTTACGCCGACAACGATATTGTGTATGTAAGCATTCATTCGCTGCACAAAATTTCGAAATACAGCGGAAAAGACGGAACACCGCCAAAGATTTATAAACTGGGTTCCAATGCCTGGAAAACCTTAAAGCAAAAAACAAAGGCACGTGTCAAACACATTGCGTTTAACTTGATTCAGCTTTATGCAAAGCGTCGTTTGGAAAAAGGTTTTGCCTGCGCACCCGATAGTTATCTGCAAAAAGAATTAGAAAGTTCATTTATTTACGAAGACACACCGGACCAAATCACAGCGACACAAGACGTCAAAGCCGATATGGAAAAAGATCGACCGATGGACCGATTGGTTTGTGGCGACGTGGGTTTTGGGAAAACGGAAGTCGCTATTCGTGCGGCATTCAAAGCGGTTGATAATAGCAAACAAGTTGCCATTTTGGTTCCAACAACAATTCTGGCGTACCAACATTACAGGACTTTTACCGAAAGGTTAAAAGACATGCCGGTTAATATTGGTTACCTCAACCGTTTCCGCACTGCAAACCAAAAAACAAAAACCCTAGAAGATTTGGCTTCCGGGAAATTAGATATACTAATTGGCACGCATCAATTGGTGAGCAAAAATGTAGTTTTTAAAGATTTAGGCTTGCTGATTGTAGACGAGGAACAAAAATTTGGCGTCAACGTAAAAGACAAACTAAAAACCATTGCGGCGAATGTTGATACATTGACTTTAACGGCAACGCCAATCCCTAGAACACTTCAATTTTCGCTTATGGCAGCCAGGGATTTATCGGTAATCACAACCGCTCCGCCAAATAGGTATCCGATAGAATCGCAGGTTGTTGGTTTTAACGAGGAGTTGATTCGCGATGAGATTTCGTATGAAATTCAGCGCAACGGGCATGTTTTCTTTATCAATAACCGAATAGAAAATATCAAGGAAATTGCAGGCATGATTCAGCGATTGGTTCCCGATGCACGCGTTGGCATTGGTCACGGCCAAATGGAAGGCAACAAACTCGAAGAACTGATGCTTGGTTTTATGAATGGCGAATTTGATGTTTTAGTCGCCACAACTATTATCGAAAGCGGCTTGGATGTGCCAAATGCGAATACAATTTTCATCAATAATGCTAATAATTTTGGACTTTCCGATCTGCATCAGATGCGGGGTCGTGTTGGCCGAAGCAACAAAAAAGCATTCTGTTATTTTATTTGTCCGCCTTATTCTGTGATGACAGATGATGCCCGAAAACGTATTCAGGCATTGGAACAATTCAGCGAGTTGGGAAGCGGATTCAACATTGCGATGAAAGATCTAGAGATTCGTGGTGCCGGAGATTTATTGGGCGGAGAACAAAGCGGGTTTATCAATGAAATTGGTTTCGAAACCTACCAGAAAATCATGAACGAAGCCATTGAAGAACTGAAAGAAAACGAATTTAAAGAGCTTTATGAATCAGAAAATGATCCCGACACCAAAGAATATGTAAAAGAATTACAGATTGACACCGATTTCGAATTGTTGTTTCCGGATGAATACATCAACAACATTACGGAACGTTTGAATTTGTATAACGAATTAGGACATATAAAAGACGAAGCGGGTTTATTGGAGTATGAAACCAAACTGATTGACCGTTTTGGTCCGTTGCCAAAAGAAGCAAAATCCTTGTTGAACAGCATCCGCATAAAATGGATTGCAACGCAAATGGGAATTGAAAAAATCATTATGAAGCAAGGCAAACTGATTGGTTATTTTGTTGGCGATCAACAATCGGCTTATTATAACTCAAAGCAATTCCGGCACATGCTGCAATTTGTTCAGCAACATGGAAACATCTGTAAAATGAAAGAGAAGGAAACCAAAAACGGTCTGCGATTGCTCATCACCTTTGAAAATGTCAAATCCATAAACAGAGCGTTGGAGTTTATGGAATTGATGAAACCGTAAATAAAATCCGCTTATTCAGCGGATTTTGTTCCACGTTTACTGCTTCAATACTTTAAAATTAGCTTCTCTGTCATTAATTTTCAGTTTGAAGAAATAAGTTCCGGCTGCAAATTGAGAGATATCAACGTTAGTGATTAAGTCATTCATTTTTTGATTAAACAATAATTGCCCTTGTACATTATAAACGGCAACCTCGGTAATAGCATCCTTAGAACTAATGGTAACTTTTCCGGTAGTTGGATTTGGATAATAACTATAGTCTAAAAAATTATTGCTTTCTTCTCCCAATGTTCCTGTACAAGTTATCGTAGCAATCCAACCCGGAGCAACTACTCCCTGATCGGAATAAAATTTAAACGTCAAGGAACCATCAAAAGCTGTTGAATTAAACACGCCTGGATTTGTTGTTCCCGTTAATCCGTTTGGCGTTAATGGAGCAGAAAATTCATTAGGCCCATTGTAAACGTAGAGATAATCATAATTATTTTCTAAATTAAAACTTGAGAAAGTTACTCTCAATTTTAAACCTGCATTATAGGGAGTCATTGTTCGTACCCAATTTTCGTTATCTGTATAGTTAGCCGTAGCTCCACCGGTATCTGTAAAGAGAACACTGGCACAAAAATTTGTTGATGTGGTGGCAAATATCTGGACTCTCGCGGTTGGCTCAAATCCGTCACATGCTGGTCTGACTCTAATTTTGTAATAGCTATTTTGATTTAATCCAGTAGCTGTAAAACTATTGGTTGTAACTGTATTCCAGATGATTATTGATGATGAAAAGGGCATAACAGCAACCTGCCATGATGAATAGGGTCCAATGTCAGTCCATGTAAAGTCTACCGAAGTTGGCGTAATTGATAAAATAATTACTTCACTAATTGTATTCGGACAACTGGACAAACAATCTGTGCTCAAACAGATGCTGTTATTAACATTATTTAAGATAAGTGCTGCCGGTTGTGGTCCAAAACCATTGTTAAAACTAATCCCTACTCCCGAAACTAAGTGACAATAACTCATTATAGTTCCTTTTTCAGTAGAGGATGGAATAGGTCCGACAGGGCATGAACCTTCGCTAAATCCAGCTTGTTGACCACAGCCATCGATAGCAGTGTTGTTTCCATTCCAAGCACAAGCATGAGTATGTCTGGAGCCTAGTGAGTGTCCAAACTCATGTGTAATAACCTGTACTGTCCATGAATAGGTTGGAACAGTCTGGTATGTGAAATTCACATCTGAGTACGCATAATTGTTGGCGGAACAAAGAGTGTTTAAAAAGGCAACACCGCCTAAACCTCCTGGATCAATTCCAATTAGTTGACCAACATCACCATCAAAAATAGGAGTGTAATCAGTAAAAGCATTAAGGTAAGCGCTTGAACTTGTTCCAATTCCTTCATATGGATCCGGATCAGTCCAAATAAACATTGACTTTAAACCTACTGAAATACCATCATTATTAAATAACGTCTGCACATTATTGAAAACAGAAGTCATCCAATTGGTCGTGGTGGTTATATCACTTCCATTTTGAACAAATAAAGTATTATCTACTTCAAAATACATTGAAACACATCTGTCACTGGCAACATTTCTATTGGTATTCCCATTTGATTGTGTAGAAATGTCCGTTTCCTTTGTATAACAATCGAAGTCATTTAACACTTTCATCTTTGCGTCAGAATATACAATATAATCTGTTTGATTGTTTGCTTTGTTTAATTTACCAACGACCACATTTCCTAATGATGCGCTTGAAACGATACCATTGAACTCGCCATTAAAGAAATTGCATGAAGCAACAGATGTAGTTTCTCCCTTTATTATTCCGCGATAGTAAACCCCTTTTTGATAGCTAATGTTTTTAGCTTTATCGGTATCTACGTGAAATCCTTCTACAAATGGGTTTACTTTATATAAAAGTACAGCAATATTCTGATTTTGATAAGGAATTTCCAATTCAATAGCTCCATATTGATTCGTAACAATTTCATTGATTTTTTCAAAATTTATCGTTGCCAATGTTGCTCCATCAACCACTTTGTTAACATCTCTGTCAATAGTGCTTTGAGTTACAGATAAAACAGAAATTGATCTAAAGCTGGCTTTTAAGCTCTGCAATTCCAACACTTTTTCGGCCACCTTGTTTTGTGCTAACAAATTGGTCAAACAAAATAATGTTGTTAATAGTAGGTGTTTTTTCATAATGGTAGTATTGAATTCTTTGATGTAAAGTTATTGAAATCCAGTGTAAAAGTAATTTTTAAGGTCAATTTTTAAGACTAGTTTTATCAGAAATAATAAAAAGCATCCTGTATATGCTCAATTTTATATGCTTTGTCTTCCTTACAAATAGCAATAATATCAAAGCGGACTTCAACATCTAAATTATTAGAAATTGTGTATTCATTTACGGCTTTAACCAACAATTGGATTTTCTTTGGTTTTACAAAATCCTGAGGCAATCCAAACTCAATGCTCGACCTTGTTTTGACTTCTACAATTGCCAGAATGTTTTCTTTTTGGGCAATAATATCGATTTCGGCTTTTTGAAATGTCCAATTGGTTTCCAGAATGTCATAACCGATTTTCTGCAGAAATTCCACAGCCAATTCTTCGCCAAGTTTCCCAAGTTCGTTGTGTTCTGCCATTTTTTAGATTGTTAGACTTCTTAGATTGTTAGACTTCTTAGATTTTTTATCTCATAATCTAACTTTCCTATGTAGTCTAAGATGTCTACTCAAAAATCACTTTGCTTTCTTTAGCATTCACTTCCATAGAAACTTGTCTCCCAAAAATCAGGGCGCGATTGTCTCTGATATGTCCAGCCGGAAAATTATAAATAACAGGAATGTTTAATCCTTTCACTGAATCTTCTATAATTTCGAGCGCATTTCTTCCCCACGGAATTTCATTATCTTTCATTTCAGTCATGGCACCAACAATAATTCCCTTCAAACTTTGCAAACATCCATTGCGCTTTAAGTTGGTCATCATTCGGTCTACATGATATAAATATTCATCCAAATCTTCAATAAAAAGTATTTTATCCTTACAATCAACCGCCGATTCAGAACCTAACAAACTATATAAAATCGAAAGATTCCCGCCAACCAATTCTCCTTTGGATTTGCCCAACTGATTCAAAGCATCGCAGTGCAGCGTGTGTTGCAATTTGTCACCAAATAAAGCGGCGCATAAGGAATTTTTTGCTTCATCTGTCGCTCTTGGAATAGCAACCGGCATCGTTGCGTGTAACGACTCAATTCCCATTCGGTTTAAATGACTATGCAAAACGGTTACATCACTAAAGCCAACAATCCATTTTGGGTTTTGCTTGAATTTGGCAAAATTCAATTGGTCGATAATTTTCACTGTACCATAACCGCCGCGAACACACCAAATAGCTTTGATGTTTGGATTATCCATCTGTTCCTGAAAATCCGCCCTGCGCTGCTCATCAGTTCCTGCTAACTGATAATAATCTAAGCCAATTGTTTTTCCGATTTTCACTTTTAATCCCCAACCTTCGAGTAAATCAATGGTTGGTTTTAAATTGTCGTCAATATTTTTTCTTGCCGTAGATACGATGGCAACAGTGTCGCCTTTTAGCAGATAAGGTGGTGTAATCATCTTTTTTTGAGAATGAAGATTTAAAAAGTATAAAGATAATAGAATAAAGAATATAGATTTTTTGTTCATTTTTGAAAATGATATGAGCAAATATAATCAAATTGTAGTTTAAGAAAAACAATGCCCTAGCCCAGATTACTTCACAATGTGTTTATTTTTATTTGAGTTCAGTGAACTACGTTTGCAACGGAAATCCTTTTTGGATTACCCGAAGCGCAGCGCAGGGAAATCAATGGAGCGCAGCGGAATGACAAAAAGATTGCAGTGTAAAGCTGGACCCGAGCTCCTAAAAGAGCGAATTGGCGAAGCAAATAGCTTCAAATAAAAAAGCTATTGCTTATTTTTGCAACTTACATACCGAATATATCATGTTAGAAAACCCAAAAAGATATACTATCACTGCCGCATTGCCTTATACCAACGGACCAATTCACATTGGGCATTTGGCCGGCGTGTATGTGCCATCTGATATTTATGCCCGTTATTTAAGATTGCAGGGAAAAGATGTAGCGTTTATCTGCGGAAGCGATGAACACGGCGTTGCCATTTCGATGAAAGCCAAAAAAGAAGGCATTACACCACAACAGGTTATTGATAAATATGACGGAATCATTCGTCAGTCATTTATAGATTTTGGAATTTCGTTTGACAACTATTCGAGAACTTCCTCAAAGATTCACCACGATACGGCTCAGGAATTTTTTAAAAAATTATATGACAATGGCGATTTCATTGAAGAAGTTACCGAGCAATTGTATGATGCCAAAGCCGACCAATTTTTGGCCGATAGATTTGTAACCGGAACATGCCCGAAATGTGACAATCCGGAAGCCTATGGTGACCAATGTGAACGATGCGGCTCGACCTTGAATGCCACTGATTTGATTAATCCAAAATCAACTATTACCGGTGAAACCCCAATATTGAAATCAACGAAACACTGGTTTTTACCCTTAGACAGGTATCAGGATTTTTTATCCAAATGGATTTTAAAAGATCACGCCAAAGACTGGAAAGTAAATGTACTTGGTCAGGTGAAGTCATGGTTGGATGATGGTTTGAAACCTCGTGCGGTAACCCGTGATTTAGATTGGGGAATTGATGTTCCTGTGAAAGGTGCGGAAGGTAAAAAACTATACGTATGGTTTGATGCACCGATTGGCTATATTTCTGCTACCAAAGAATGGGCAGCACGAGAAGGAAAAAATTGGGAGGATTACTGGAAAAAAGATGATACCAAACTGGTTCACTTCATCGGGAAAGACAATATTGTGTTTCACTGTATCATTTTTCCGGCGATGCTAAAAGCAGAAGGAACTTATATTTTACCGGATAACGTGCCTGCTAATGAATTCCTGAATTTGGAAGGCAACAAATTATCGACTTCAAAAAACTGGGCAGTTTGGCTGCACGAATACCTACAGGATTTTCCGGATAAGCAGGATGTTCTGCGTTATACCTTGACAGCTAATGCACCTGAAACAAAAGATAACGACTTTACCTGGAAGGATTTTCAGGCGAGAAATAATAATGAATTAGCAGCGGTTTTTGGAAATTTCATCAATCGTGTGGTGGTTTTAACCAATAAATATTATGACGGAATTGTTCCAAGTCCAAATGAATTTAATGAAGTTGACACGCAAACCTTAGCCGAGTTAAAAGCGTATCCGGCTGTGATTTCGAGCTCGATTGAGCGTTACAGATTTAGGGAAGCGCAAGGCGAATTAATGAATGTGGCTCGTTTAGGGAATAAATATCTGGCAGATGAAGAGCCTTGGAAAATGGTTAAAACCAATCCGGAACGAGTGCAGACACAGATGTATGTGGCACTTCAGATTGCTTCCGCTTTGGCAATACTTTCTGAACCATTTTTGCCTTTTACTTCCAAAAAATTAACCGGAATGTTAAACACTGAAGTTAATAATTGGAATTTGGAATTTGAAAATTGGAATTTAACAAAAGCTGGTCATCAGATTGGTCAGGCTGAAATTTTATTTGCCCAAATTGAAGATGCCGAAATCCAGAAACAAATAGAAAAACTAGAAGCAACTAAAACATCAAACGCGATGGAAAATAAAATAACTGAACCTCAGAAAGCAATCTCAACCTTTGACGATTTTGCCAAACTAGATTTGAGGGTTGGAACCATAGTTGAAGCAGAGAAAATGCCAAAAGCCAACAAACTTTTAGTATTGAAAGTCGATACAGGTTTGGATGTTAGAACGATAGTTTCCGGAATTGCAGAGCATTTTTCACCGGAAGAAGTAATCGGGAAACGTGTAACGGTTTTAATAAATTTGGCGCCAAGATCATTACGTGGCGTAGAAAGTGAAGGCATGATTTTGATGACCAACAACGCCGAAGGAAAATTGGTTTTTGTAAATCCGGATGCGGATTGCGTTGATAATGGAACGTTGATTAGTTAAAAAATCAATCCAAGTAGTGTAAAAATAACACCTATATTTTTGTAACTTTATAAAAAATTGAAAGTTATGTTGTCAAAAAATATTGAAACGGTTTTAAACAAGCAAATACGAATTGAGGCGGAATCTTCACAAATCTATTTGTCTATGGCTTGTTGGGCAGAAATTCAAGGTTTGGAAGGCGTTGCCCAGTTCATGTATAAACAATCGGATGAAGAGCGGTTGCATATGCTTAAATTGATAAAGTATGTCAACGAACGCGGTGGACATACGGTGATAACGGATTTGAACGCTCCGAAAACTTCTTTTGGAACTTTTAAGGAAATGTTCGGGGAATTGTATCAGCACGAATTGTTTGTTTCTCAGTCAATTAATGAGTTGGTCCATGTGGCTTTTGAAGAAAAGGATTATGCCACGCATAACTTTTTACAATGGTATGTTGCCGAACAAATTGAAGAAGAAGCACAAGCCAAAACCATATTAGATAAAATTAATTTGATTGGAGATGACAAAGGTGGGTTGTATCTATTTGACCGCGACATGCAGCAACTTATTGTTACCAGCTCCATTGGAGTTACAAAAATTTAATCCGAATTCCACTCGTTTTGAGTAATAAAGAAAAACATAAGTTAAAAAAGAAACACGAAAAAGTGCTTCTTAAACTCCACAAAATTGCTGAAAACTGCAAGTCTGAGTGTTGTGAGAAATATAAAAAAAAGGTGAGTAAACGCTGCAAACGTTGCCCAATGTTTGACCTCCTAAAAAAATATAAAACTCCTTCTTCGTGATGGAGTTTTTTACTAAAATTATACTCGAATGAACTTAAAAGTAA
>JAYURX010000008.1:0-5722 GCA_043755965.1 Flavobacterium sp.
GCTGTTAACCGAATCAAATTCGGCGTTAGCTTTATGAAGCTCATCGTTTTCATCCGATATAAACCGGTTTTCCTTTTTCAAATCGGTGTATTTGTTTTCCAAATCATTGTAGATTTTTTTGGAAACACATGAACTCATCAAACTCAATATGGCAAAGCCAAAAAGTATTCTTTTTATCATTTCTATATGTTTTTTAATATGGTTTTAGTCCTTAGTGCCTAGTCCTTAGTACTAAGCGCTAGGGACTAAGGACTCAGTACTTTTAATCAATTTCTACCATAACCGGACAATGATCAGAATGTATGGCGCCTTTTAAAATAACGGCTCTGCTCATTCTGTCTTTTAAATTTTCGCTTACTAAATTGTAATCGAGGCGCCAACCCTTATTATTTCCGCGTGCGCCTGCACGATAACTCCACCAACTGTAATTGTGGGGTTCTTTGTTAAAATGCCGGAAGCTGTCAATAAATCCATTTTTCATAAATTTATCCAACCAAGCCCGTTCTTCGGGTAAAAATCCGGATACGGTTTTATTTCGGATTGGGTCGTGAATATCAATTGCCTCGTGACAAATATTGTAATCCCCACAAATGACAAGATTAGGAATTTGATTTTTTAGTGAATCGATATAATTTTGAAAATCATCCATGTATTTAAACTTGTGGTCCAATCGGTCAAGATTGGTACCGGAAGGCAAATACAAACTCATTACGGAAATACCATCAAAATCAGCTCTTAGATTTCTTCCTTCAAAATCCATGTGTGTCACTTCGGTTCCATGAACTACCTTGTTGGGTTTTATTTTAGATAAAATGGCAACGCCGCTATATCCTTTTTTTTGTGCCGAAAAATAATATTGATACGGATAACCCGCAGCGGTAATAGCTTCGGTTGGAATCTGGTCTTGGGTAGCTTTTATTTCCTGAAGGCAGATTACATCAGGATTTGCCTGTTGCAGCCAGTCTAAAAATCCTTTGGCGATAGCCGCCCGAATGCCATTAACGTTATAAGAAATAATCCTCATTAATTGTTGTTCAGAGTTTTAACTTTATTCAGTTCGTCCACCATGGCGGACTCGTGTCAAATGTAAATATAAATTTGTGATTAAAGATTAACGATTTTTGATTTATGAAGGGAATAAACTTCCGCAATCAAAAATCATCATTCCACAATCTTCAATCCATCAGAATTGCTATCTTTGTTTCCTACTCAAAAACCAAAAATATACATGGGTTTAGTTACAGCCAAAGAGGTTGCAAAAGCAATAAACGCTGACAAGTACGGAGTCCTCGGAACTTTTTGCGGCTGGATGTTAATGAAAGCCTTGAAGATTTCTACCTTAAATAAAATGTATGACCGAAATAAGCATTTGAGCGAAGTAGGATTCCTCAATTCTATTTTGGATGAGCTTCAAATCAAATTTGAAATTCCCGAAGAAGATTTTAAACGTTTGCCAAAAGACGGAGCTTATATTACCATTTCCAATCATCCGCTAGGCGGAATTGATGGTATTTTGTTATTGAAACTGATGCTCGAAAAAGAGCCTGACTTCAAGATTATAGCCAATTTTCTATTGCATCGCATTGAGCCGATGAAACAATATATTATGCCGGTGAATCCTTTTGAAGACCGCAAGGACGCGAAGTCGAGCGTAATTGGAATCAAGGAAACTTTGCGTCATCTGAGCGACGGGAAACCTTTAGGAATGTTCCCTGCCGGAGAAGTTTCTACCTATAAGGACGGAAAATTGGTTGTGGATAAAGTTTGGGAAGAGGGCGCTATAAAGGTAATCCGCAAGGCACAGGTTCCCGTAATTCCGATTTATTTTCATGCCAAAAACAGTCGTTTTTTCTATTTGCTATCCAAAATAAATCCAACATTAAGAACGGCAAAACTGCCTTCGGAATTGTTAACCCAAAAAGACAGGGTAATTAAGGTTCGTATAGGAAAACCTATTTCGGTTGCCGAACAAAATGAGCACAAAAGCATCGAAGAATATGCAGAATTCCTGAGAAAGAAGACATATATGTTGTCCAATTCCTTTAATGAAACAAATAAGTTGTTAAGCTCACAGAATTTGAACTTAAACCTAAATTTAAAAACTCCAAAAGCACCAAAAGAAATAGTGTTTGCTGCCAATCATGAGAAAATGGTGGACGAAGTGGAGAAATTGAGAGCAACAGATTGCAGATTTTTTCAAAGCAAAAACTACGAAGTTTTTTTTACGCAAGCCGATAAAATTCCAAACATCCTGCATGAAATTGGGAGATTGCGTGAGATTACTTTTCGTGAGGTTGGCGAAGGAACTAACGAATCTATTGATTTAGATAAATATGATCAATATTATCATCACATGTTTTTGTGGGATGAAGACACGAAACGGGTTGCCGGTGCTTACCGAATGGGATTAGGTTCAGAGATTTTTCCAAAATATGGCATGGATGGTTTTTATCTGAATGATTTATTCCGGTTTGAATCAGAATTGCACGAAATGATGAAGCAATCCATTGAAATGGGAAGAGCTTTTATCGTTAAGGAATACCAGCAGAAACCCATGCCTTTGTTTTTATTGTGGCGTGGCATTATACATACAACCCTGCGTTATCCGGAACATAAATTCCTGCTTGGTGGCGTAAGTATTAGCAATCAGTTTACTGATTTCTCAAAATCGTTAATGATTGAGTTTATGAAATCTAATTATTATGATCCCTACATTGCTCAATATGTTCATCCAAAAAAGGAATTTAAAGTAAAGTTAAAAGACGCCGATAAAGACTTTATCTTCGATGAAGCGGAAGCGGATTTGAATAAATTTGATAAAATAATTGATGAACTGGAGCCGGGAAATTTGAGACTTCCGGTGCTTATAAAAAAGTACATAAAGCAAAATGCGAAATTAGTGGCCTTTAACGTTGACCCGCTTTTCAACAATGCTATTGACGGATTGATGTATATTAGAATTGCAGATATTCCCGAAAGTACGATGAAACCTGTAATGGAAGAATTCCAGGCAGAACTGGAAAGAAAAGAGAAGAATGATAAATAAAAAAAGGGGGCTTAATTAAAAGCACCCTTTTTCAATTATAGTATTAATACTATTCTTTAATTAATTTTTTGGTAATTGTTTCATTATTTGTTGGGTTGTTAAATCTAACAAAATAAATTCCACTTGCTAATGAAGATATATCTTCATTGATAACATTACTACCTTCAGATAACTGTAAATTTTTAGTTCTAACAATTGCACCATTCATATTGTAAATTGTCATTGACATTTCACTTATTTCAGAAGCTGTTAATTCTAGATTGAAATTATCTTTAGCTGGATTTGGATAAATAGAAACCGCTGACGCAATAGAAGGAGTAGTCATTTTGGCTGCACAAGCAGTTATACCATCCCATGATAAAGTTATAGATTTTTCTGCACTAAATACTCCACATGCATTAACTGCTTTAACTTTTACAATATTTTTAGTTGTTGCAATTAATGGAGAAACTGCTGAGAAGTTAACAACAATTGAGTTTGTTGTTGAAGTTCCAGTTGCCCCATTTTGTAATGTCCAAACATATGAAGTTGCATATGGAACTGCAGGTACTGTAATTGTTTGAGGAGCACACTTAGTAAAGTATGCTGCAGAAGGTAGTCCAGTTGCAGGAACAACATATGAATACGAGTTAGTATTCACTCCTACTGCAGCTAATGCTGTACCTAATGTAAGTGTTTTAGTTGTAGCACTTGTTCCCATTCCGTTTACAGAAGTAACATAGATAGTTTTGTCTACAACTGGAGTTGTAGTCGTTACAACAAATCCAATAGGGTATGTAACTGTAAACGTTAAAGTACTTGTGAAATTTACAACACAACCAGCTGGAGCAGTAGCAGAATACGAACTTGCTAAAGCAGTATCTGTAATAGTATAAGTATAAGTACTACCTCCACATAAAGCAGCGATTTGCCCAGCAACAACAGTAACAGCAGCAGGTTTAACAGCAGTCAATGTTACTTGTTTGGCTGTAGAAGTAGTAGTAGGGTTTATAAGAGCAGCATTACTTGTAGTTGAGTCACCTACACCATTTCTTGATTTAACACCTATTCTTACTACATTAGTAGAAACACCAGCAAGAGTTAAATAATTGAAAGTATTTGAGCTAGTAACTCCTAAGAAATTAACCGTAATTACATTTGAAGTACCACCACTTAATTGATTTACTCCTGTAGGCAATTCCCACACATAAGAAGTAGCTGTAGTAGATGGAGTAGCTGTTAAAGTAACAACTCTACTAGTTCCCATATATTTTGCAAAACTTATTACCGCAGTTGGAATTCCTGTTGTTGGAACAGCTAATAAAGCATCTGTCATTTTTATTGCAGCAGGCGCAGCAGGTAAAACTTTAGTAAGCGCTACTGATTTAGCAACAGTTCTACATCCACTAGCATTTTGTGCTTTAACAGTAATGCTTCCAACAGCTCCAATTCCTGAAGGAACATTAAGAAAGTTAACAGTTAAAGTATTTGCTGATTGACTTACTATAGTAACTCCTGTTGGTACAGTCCAGTAATACGAAAGTGTAGTGTCAACAAACGCTGGTACTCGATAAGATACTGTTGTAGATGTTCCAACATATTGTCCAACTGCTGTCGTAGCAACAGCAAACCCTGTCGTGGTCGTAGCGCTTACTGTAGTACTTGTAATTGTTCCTAAAACCTCAGTTGGTAAGGCAAGTACATTAACCGTAATAGTCGCTTTTGGACTTTCAGTTGCATTAGACAATACTTGAGAAACAGCATATTTTTTTGTTCCAACTGTTGAAGTAAGTGGTGTTGGAGCACCAGCAGCTATTAGTGTGTAAGTTGGTAATAAAGTTGTGCCTCCGACAGTATACCATTTTAAAGCATTACCAGCAAAACCAGTTGCGGTTAATGGTGTAGCTACAGAACCTTTACAATAAGTAACATCAGCTACAGTTGGAGCTATAGAACGAGGTGTTGGCTTTGTAAAGTAGATATTGTCAAGATAAACAACGCTTCCTGTTGTACCTACAAACTTAAATTGTTCAATATGGTTTAATTCAAGAGTAGAATAGGAAGACATTGGGATATCAAAACTATTCCATCCTGATTGAGTAGGAGATAATGAAACTGCTTGTTCACCGCTAAATCCTACTTGACCTGCAGGAAGTGCTTGGTTAATTAAAAACACTTCAAAAGTTGTACAATTTGGTGTCCAAAGATCAATATGCATAGTAGTCATTGCAGATACATCAATACTCGTTAATTGAACTCCTTGATAACTTAAATTATCAATTTTTAATGTATTGTTAGTTGCTATTGGCAATTGCGATACAGTTACCGGAGGATTTTGTCCCCAAGCTGGATAATATGGATTACCTTCAGTTGTATAAGCATCACTAAAAATAGACAATACTCTGTCCGAAGGTACAGTTGGCGAAGGAGCTGCTGTGGTTGGTGGAGGGAATGAAACTGTAAAAGTGGCTGCTATAACTCCTGAGCCATAAGCACCAGCTGCTGCTTGAGTAGCAGTAATAGTACTTGTTCCAGCTCCTACTATAGTAATAGTTGATCCGCTAATGGTAGCTACAGCAGTGTTACTACTTGTATATGTAAAAGCACCTGTACTATTACTTGTTGGAGCTGTTAAAGCAAAAGCTGCATCACCTATAACTTTATTAGGAACAGTAAAGTTTGTTATGGTTGGAGATG
>JAYURX010000009.1:0-2467 GCA_043755965.1 Flavobacterium sp.
CCCGACTTATTGGAGAAATGGCAGAGTGGTCGATTGCGGCAGTCTTGAAAACTGTTGACTGTTACAGGTCCGGGGGTTCGAATCCCTCTTTCTCCGCAAAAGAAAACCCGAAACACAAGTTTCGGGTTTTTTATTTCCAAAAACTGCCAGAAGTTTACTTTTGAGTGTTTTTTGGAAATAATAAAAGTAAGCTATGCAATAGCCTTACGGTTTTGGTTTGTCTAGGACACTTTGGCCCCTTTTACATATGAATTATGTATCTATTTCCTAAAATTCTACAACACTTTAACTAATTAAGAATCTCAACTTTGCATAGCAGAAACTTTGTGTGTTTACAATTATTGTGGCCGTATTAGGAAAGCAAATAATGTCAAATTAACTCTAAACAGAAAAGATAGAAAATAATTATTGGAACACCATTGTTAAAAAACCTGATGCTAAAAAATGTCAAGCCATGGAAGGCTTAATTAACGAAGCTCAAGAAATAATGGAATCATGCGTGATGCAGGTATAATTTCTGCAGCCCAAAAAGTGGAACACTACGAAATTGCAACTTATAGAACACTACGCCAGTTTGCTCAAACTTTAGGCTTGACTGAAGTTGCTGAATTATTGAGAGCAACCTTAAAAGAAGAAAAAGCAGCAGGCAAGAAACTTTCAGAAGTAGCTGCTACTGCTATCAGTATTGAAGCTGCAGAAGAAGAAGTGTATTAGACGAGATAAAATATGCCCAGCGGGGCCAAAGTTTTTGAACGCAATGGAAAAATAAAAGCTATGAATTGGGTTGCCCAAAAAAACAAATAAGTAATAATTCAATGATGAAAAAACTACAAGACAAAACAGTATTCATTTCTGGCGGTTTATCAGAAATCAGCAAAGCATGCGCCATTGCAGCAGCAACAGAAGGTGCTAATATTGCAGTAGCTGATATAAAATCAAACAAGACTGATAAAGCAATGCAGGAAATTAAAAATGTAAATCCAAAAGCCATTTTTATAGAGTGCGATGTTTCGGTATTCGCTCAGGTGCAATTAGCCGTTGAAAAGACTTTAAGTGTATTTGGAACTCTTGATGTTGCACTCAACAATACAGGCATTGGCGACAAACCAAATAAGGTAAACAATATGACCGATAAGGCATGGCTCAAAGTCATTGACGTTAACTTAAATGGTGTGTTCAATGTAATGCAGCATGAATTAACACAAATGGCAAAACAAAAAAACGGAGTTATTGTAAACATCGCTTCTATTTTCGGAAAAAGTAGTGCTGCTACCTCTTCATCAAAGTTTGGTGCTGCCCATGACAGTGTAATGGGGCTTACATTAACTTCTGCATTAGAATACGCAACCGAAGGAATTCGCATTAATGCAATTTGCCCTGGTTTTTTTGAAACCCCTTCACTTGCCAAAGGCGGTATAAGTGGATATGCAGAAATTAAAAAGCATATTATCAATTCTAATTCCAGGCAACATCTTTGCAAATCAGAGCAAATTGTCAGCGGTTTTATTTTTCTTGCTTGTAACGACAGTTCATTTGTATCCGGAAATATAATCGAAATTGGCGGAGGGTATTTAGCATTATAAATAAAGTTTTGTAGTAGAATTATTTTAAAGAATCTTACAATTCTTCAATGCTAAAAGTGTATGCCAATTAAAGAATAGCGATGCCTCTTTCTTTGCAAAAGAAAACCTTAAAGTTGCGTTGAAGGTTTTTATTTTTATAATGTCAAAACTCACTAATAACGCACATATTCAGTAATCTCCAGTCCGTAGCCAATCATCCCAACACGCTTAGTTTGAGTTGTATTTGAAATGAGTCGTATCTTAGAGATATCTATATCATGTAGTATCTGCGCGCCAATACCAAAATCCTTGACGTCCATTTTGATTTGCGGTACTTTGAAAATGCCTTCAGCCTGTAGATGCTTCAACTCGGCTAATCGATGTAATAAGTCTGAAGAATCAATTTCCTGGTTGATGAATAGGATAGCGCCTTTTTCTTCCTTGATGATACGATTAAAAACATCATCCAGTTTTTTATCCATAGCCGTGGCTAAAGTGTTAAGGATATCATTATTGGCCTGCGTCGAATTAATTCGGGTGAGGATTGACTCTCCCAGATTCCAACTGCCTTTGGTCAGTGCCAAATGGACTTGTCTGTTCGTAGTTTGCTGGTAAGCACGTAAACGGAATTTACCATAACGGGTTTCAATCTCAAAATCATCTTTTTTGACAATTAAACTATCGTGCTGCATTCTATAGGCCACTAAGTGTTCAATAGAAACGAGTTTAAGGTTAAATTTTTTAGCGACTTTTACCAATTCCGGCAGACGCGCCATAGAACCATCGTCATTCATTATTTCTACAATCACACCTGCAGGTTTAAAGCCGGCCAAGCGCGCAAAGTCAATTGCCGCTTCAGTATGACCTGTCCGACGCAATACGCCGCCTTGTTTTGCCGTTAATGG
>JAYURX010000010.1:0-2461 GCA_043755965.1 Flavobacterium sp.
GCTTTGCCTTTGGCTGCTTCAGATGCGGCATCAAGTAAACGATGCGTAGGAAGAATTAAATGGGCTTTTCTCGAGATAAACAATTTTGATTTTAAATCAAGGTTGAATTTGGCCAAACCGTCGATTTCGCTTTTAAAAACAACTGGGTCAATCACAACTCCGTTTCCGATTAGGTTTATATTATTGCTGTGAAAAATCCCTGAAGGAATAGTTCTTAAAACGTGTTTGATTCCGTCAAATTCTAAAGTATGTCCGGCGTTTGGTCCGCCCTGAAAACGGGCAATAATATCGTACTTTGAAGTGAGAACGTCAACAATTTTTCCTTTGCCTTCGTCGCCCCATTGTAATCCGAGTAGTAAGTCTACAGTCATTGTGTGTTGGTAGTTAGTTGTTGTTTCTGGATTTACGTTCCTTTTTTCGTAAAGGAAAATCCACTTTTGCAAAATAATTGATACCGCCTAATATCGATGCAACTATCAATCCTATTATTGCGGTTTTAAACATAAATTCAAAATTAAATTTTGAAAAATCAGTCATCAATTGTCCGGCTGCCTTGTATACAATGAAGAAGAAAAATGTAAATACAAATGTTTTTTTGAAATAGTCGAAAGGCTTCATTTATTGTTCTTTTTTATTAGCATAGAAATACAAGGAGTGATTATGAATTTCGATGCCAAATATTTCTTCAATTGTCTGTTTGATGGTTTGGATTCGAGGGTCGCAAAATTCAATCACTTCGCCGCTATCGGTCATAATGATGTGATCGTGTTGCTTGTCGAAATACGATTTCTCATAATGTGCCTGATTTTGTCCAAACTGGTGTTTGCGCACCAAACCGCAATCTAACAACAATTCAATAGTGTTGTATAAGGTAGCCCTGGACACGCGATAGTTTTTGTTTTTCATTTTGATATACAAATTCTCGATATCAAAATGCTCTTCGCTATCATAAATCTCCTGAAGAATAGCATAGCGCTCAGGTGTTTTGCGGTGTCCTTTGTTTTCAAGATAGAGGGTAAAAACGTTTTTTACGGTCTCTTGATTTTTGGTGTTATCGGATGCAATTAGTGTCATGCAGCAAAGATAGATTTTTATTTTTTTTAATGAAAACTTAAAGAAGGTTTATAAGGTTTAAAAGGTTTATGAAGTTTATTATCAAAATATAACCCTGATACACATCATAAACATCATAAACATCATAAACTTTAATTTGTATATACTCTTGTAACCTTATCAATGCCATCAATTTTTTTGATATTATCGATGAGTTTTTTCAGAATACCATTATTTTGTACAATAACCGCGACCTGGCCGTAGAATATTCCCGCTTCACCACTAAGGGAAATGCTTTGGATATTCACATGCATATTATTTGAAATTACCTTTGTTAATTCGTTGGTCAGTCCTAAACTGTCCATACCCGTAATTTTTAAAATAGCTTTGAACTCCTGTTGGGATGAATCAATCCATTTGGCCATCATAATTCGGTACGCATAATTTGATTGGAGCGAAATAGCGTTTGGACAATCTTTTTTATGCACCTTGATACCTTCGTTTATGGTTATAAAACCAAACACATCATCACCCGGAATTGGGTTACAACAGGAAGATAATTTATAATCGAGTTTATCGTGTTCTGCCCCAAAAACGAGCATGTCATAATTATTGCTCAGTTCGGGTTTGTTAATTTCTTCTGGATTGTTGCTTGGCGAACGCTTCATTTTGTTTTTGAAGAAATTCATCAGCGTATTGCTTTTTTGGGCAGCAAAATCCTTAAGCTGTTGGTTTTCTATAGAGCCAATTCCCGCGCGGTAAAATAAATCTAAACTTGTTTTTAGCCTAAAGTAGTTAACCAATTCATTGACCACAGTTTCGTTAATTGTGATTTTTAAATGCTTCAGTTTTCGGGTCAATAATTCTTTTCCGTCTTCGGCAATTTTCTTTGTGTTTTCGTTGAGAACGTTCCTGATTTTATTTTTGGCTCTCGAAGTAGTCACATAATCGAGCCAGTTGATGGTTGGTTTTTGATGAACCGAGGTTATGATTTCAATTTGATCACCGCTTTTCAGTTCATGATTGAGTGGAACCAATTTCCCATTGACACGCGTCCCACGGGTTTTAATGCCAATTTCTGAATGTATGCTAAAAGCGAAGTCGAGTGAAGTAGCGCCTTTTGGCAGGGATTTAATTTCACCTTTTGGCGTAAAGACAAAGATTTCCTTGGCATACAAATTCATTTTAAAATCCTCAACAAAGTCGACCGCGTTGGTTTCAGAGCTTTCCAAAGCTTCTTTCAAAAGGTTTAGCCATGTATCCAGTCCGCTTTCTTCGTTAGCGCCTTGTTTGTATTTGTAATGGGCTGCATATCCTTTTTCAGCAATTTCATCCATGCGTTCGCTTCTCACCTGAATTTCAACCCAACGTCCTTTTGGCCCCATAACGGTAATGTGCAGGGCTTCGT
>JAYURX010000011.1:0-5675 GCA_043755965.1 Flavobacterium sp.
GGATCCTGAACATGTTCTTTGTGTTGCGCTATAATCTGGCTTCCATCAAGCAATTCCTTCATCCGTTTTGCCGTCATGATTTGCCCTCTGTGTGGACGAACTAAATGAATCAATTCATCAAACGGTTCGATTCTTCCATCAAATCCTTCCAAAGAAATAGCCGCAATAACATCAGCAAAATAAGAATATTTCATCGCTTTCAATAAGATATAACATCCATAAGAACTCATGAATTGAGTCCCGTTGAGCAATGCCAAACCTTCTTTTGACTGCAAAACAATTGGCTGCCAATTAAACTGTTTCATCACTTCAGAAGAATGTATTTTTTTACCTTGAAAATTAACTTCGCCTTCACCTAATAATGGCAATGACATGTGTGCCAAAGGAGCTAAATCACCACTGGCACCAAGTGAACCCTGTGTGTAAATTACAGGAAGAATATCGTTGTTATAAAAATCTATCAAACGTTCTACCGTTAGCAGTTGCACACCGGAATGTCCGTAACTTAAGGATTGAATTTTGAGCAACAGCATAATCTTTACGATTTCAGCCGGAACTTCATCTCCGGTTCCACAAGCATGTGATTTTACCAGGTTTTCTTGTAGTTGGGATAAGTCTTCATTGGAAATTTTCACATTACATAATGAACCAAAACCTGTATTAATACCATAAATCGGTTTATCATTGTTCGCCATTTTTTTATCTAAATATTCCCTGCATTTTTGAATATTTATCCTAGCTTCTTCAGAAAGCGAAAGTGATTTATGTTGAGAGATAATTTCCTGTAAAGTCTCTAATGTCAATACTTCCGAACTGATATAATGTGTGTTTTCCATTTTTAAGTTGCAAATTGTTCCCAAAATTCAATAAACAAACGTTAAAAAACAAGTTTTGTTAGTACTATTTTATTGTGAATTTGGTAACGAAAATCTATATCTGATATAAAATATCCTAATATGTTTTTATCATTCCTTTAAAAATACGATTTTGATAAAAATAACAGTAAAACTTTTTTGCTGGACAAAAAATGTTATTTTTGGAAAACAATGTGGAATACCAACAACAAATATACTTTAACAAACACGGTTAATTCATTGGCTGTAACCACTGTTGCTACCACATCAACTACAACCCCGTTTGGGGTATAATCTTTCATATAATCCTTATTCATGGACTTTCATTTAGAAAGACAACAGCTCATAATTCCTAATTCACAACTCATATTTCAATCATGATAGTATTAAAATTTGGCGGTACTTCAGTAGCCAATTCAGAAAATATTTCGAAAACAATAGCCATCGTAACCAATAAAAGCAAAGAAGATAAACTGGCAGTTGTGGTTTCCGCTTTCAGTGGCGTAACCGATATGTTAATCTTAGCCGGAAAAACGGCGTCAGCAAAGGACAAAAACTATAAAGAGATTGTCAGCCAAATTGAAAAGAAACATAAAGACTCCATTGACGAGTTAATTCCGTTGAGCGAACAAAGTGAAATTATTGATACCATTAATGGTCATATCAATCACTTAAAAACTTTACTGGACGGTTGTTACCTTTTGGGCGAATTGTCGAACAGAACCGCTGATATTGTCGCAGGCTTTGGTGAATTATTATCTTCCCAGATTATTTCCGTTGCACTGAAACAAAAAGTAAGCAATTCCGCTTTTAAAGACAGTCGGGAACTAATTAAAACCGATTCCAACTTTGGGAAAGCAAGTGTAGATTTTGCAGTAACCAATAAACTGATTGCCGATTATTTTAAAACCAGTACCAATCAGGTTGTGTTGTTCCCAGGTTTTATTGCTTCTTCTATTGATGGCAATACAACAACATTGGGTCGTGGCGGCTCTGATTATACTGCGGCAATTATTGCTGCAGGTGTAAAAGCTGACATCCTGGAAATATGGACTGATGTAAATGGCATGTTTACTGCCAATCCAAAGATTGTAAAACAGGCGCAACCGATAGAAACTATTTCATATCAGGAAGCGATGGAGTTGTCGCATTTTGGTGCCAAGGTATTGTATCCGCCAACGATACAACCCGTATTGAAAGACAGTATTCCTATTTTCATCAAAAATACTTTTGAACCTGAAATATACGGAACGCTGATTTCTGATAAACCAAAAGCTACTGCCAATCCTATCAAAGGAATTACACATATTGATAATATTGCATTACTGACACTCGAAGGTTCCGGAATGATTGGTGTTGCGGGTTCATCCAAACGTTTATTCGAAGTGCTTTCGCAGAATAATATCAACGTGATATTCATTACCCAGGCTTCTTCGGAACACTCTATTTGCATTGGTATCCTCAATTCTGATGCTGATAAAGCCAAAGCGGCAATCGATAAAACCTTTGAAGCTGAGATTGCCCAAAACCGTGTTGACCCAACAATTGTAGAGAAAGACTTGTGCATCGTAGCCTTAGTAGGTGAAAGCATGAAAAACCATCAGGGAATCAGCGGGAAAATGTTTAGTACTTTGGGTAAAAACAATGTGAATATCCGGGCCATTGCCCAAGGCGCTTCCGAAAGAAATATCTCTGTCGTTATTAATGAAAAAGATGTCAAGAAGGCACTTAATACATTGCATGAGCGTTTCTTTGAAGACAATACCAAGCAGTTGAATTTATTCGTAATGGGCGTTGGAAATGTGGGTGAGAAATTCATTGACCAAATCAGTCAGCAGAAGAAGTTCTTAAAGGAAAACCTAAAAATCAACCTTCGTATTATTGGGATGGCAAATTCAAGGACAATGGTTTTTAACGAAGACGGAATTGATTTGAAAGACTGGAAAGCTGCGCTTGCCCAAGGTGAAAAAGCATACGTAAAAAGCTTTATTGCCAAAGTAAAAGACCTCAACTTACGCAACAGTATCTTTGTTGACATCACAGCTAACTCGGATATTGCAGGCATTTATGATAAGTTCTTAAGCGAAAATATTGCCGTGGTTACCTGTAACAAAATTGCCTGTTCTTCGGAATATGACAATTATAAAAATCTTAAAAATCTTTCCCGAAAATACAATGCTCCTTTCTTGTTCGAAACAAATGTTGGAGCCGGATTACCAATCATTGACACTTTAAAACACCTGATTGCTTCGGGAGATAAAATCAATAAAATCCAAGCTGTTTTATCGGGAAGCCTGAACTTTATCTTTAACAATTTCAGCGAAGTTTATAATTTTCATGACGTAGTTAAAGAAGCAGGCGTTCAGGGATTTACAGAACCTGACCCAAAGATTGATTTAAGCGGTGTTGATGTTGCCCGTAAGATATTAATCCTTATCCGCGAAAGCGGTTATCAGATGGATATCGAAGAAATCGAAAACATTTGTTTCCTGCCGGATGAGTGCATGGATACAAACAACAATGAAGATTTCTTCAAATCGTTAACTAAGCATGATTCGCATTTCAACAAGCTATTGGCTGAAGCCAAATCAAAAGATAGCCGTATTAAATTTGTCGCTAAATTTGATAACGGAAAAGCATCAGTTGGTTTGCAATTCATTCCAAAAGAAAGCCCGTTTTATAACCTGGAAGGAAAAGACAATATTGTCGAATTCTACACGGAAAGATATATTGATCAGCCATTAATAATTAAAGGTGCAGGTGCAGGTGCTGCGGTTACAGCGTCTGGAATATTTGCGGATGTGATCCGAATTGGAAATGTCTAAATGTTTGTGGTTTATAGTGTGTAGTTTTAAATTGCTAACAATAAACCAAAAACCATAAACCAAAAACCTTAAAAATGAACGAAATCAAAATATTCTGCCCTGCCACTATCGCCAATCTCAATTGCGGATTTGACGTAATGGGATTGTGTCTCGAAGGCATCGGTGACGAAATGATTATTCGGAAAGTCGCTGAAAAAGGCATCAGGATAACCAAAATTATCGGAGCTGATTTACCTTTGGAAACAGAGAAGAATGTAGCAGGAGTTGCAGCTTTAGCGCTTCTGAATAGCAATGCCCTTCAGGGCGTTGAAATAAATTTTGGTTTTGAAATCGAAATTCATAAAAAAATAAAAGCCGGAAGTGGCATTGGAAGTTCTTCTGCCAGTGCGGCCGGAGCAGTTTTTGGCATCAACGAACTTTTAGGAAAGCCTTTTACCAAACACGAACTGGTTTATTTTGCCATGAAAGGCGAAGTCGTTGCCAGTGGCAGCGAACATGCCGATAATGTGGCACCTTGTATTTTGGGTGGTTTTACATTGGTTCGTGGTTACAATCCGTTGGATGTTATTAAGATTGAAAGTCCAAGTGAGATTTACGCTGTCGTTTTGCATCCGCATATTGAAGTGAAAACTTCTGATTCACGTGCCGTTTTATCTCCAACAGTTTCTTTGAAATTGGCTATTACGCAATGGGGAAACCTTGGTGGATTAATTGCGGGTTTGTATACTAAAGATTATAATCTTATAGGACGTTCGTTAAATGATGTCATTGTAGAACCTGCCAGAAAACATTTGATTCCGAACTTTGACAAAGTTAAGAATGCTGCTTTACAAAAAGGAGCTCTAGGCTCAGGAATTTCCGGTGCGGGACCATCAATATTTGCGTTATGCCAAGGTGAAACCAGTGCCAAAACTGTTGCCAAAAGCATGAGCGATGCTTACGCAGATTCGGGAATTCCATTTGATATTCACATTTCAAAGGTCAATGAAGAAGGAACAAAAACAATTACGAATTAAGAATTACGAATTATGCGCTATTATAGCTTAAATAATAAATCACATAACGTTAGTTTTCAGCAGGCCGTTGTAGCGGGTTTAGCACCAGATAAAGGGTTGTATTTCCCCGAAAGCATAACGCCACTACCCGATTCTTTCTTTGCCAACATTGAAAAGTTGTCTCACGAAGAAATTGCTTTTGAAGCTATTAAACAATTTGTGGGCGATGAGATTCCGGAAACGGAACTCAAACGAATTATAGCCGAGACACTTTGTTTTAACTTTCCGTGTGTGCCTGTAGAAGATAAAGTATTTTCTTTAGAACTTTATCACGGACCAACCATGGCATTCAAAGATGTGGGTGCCCGATTCATGTCGCGTAGTTTATCCTATTTCAACCGCAATGATGACAAGCATGTAACTGTTTTGGTTGCCACTTCTGGGGATACTGGTGGTGCAGTAGCAAGTGGATTTTTAGGTGTTAAAGGTGTAGAAGTAATTATACTTTATCCTTCCGGGAAAGTAAGTGATATACAGGAACGACAATTGACAACTTTAGGTCAGAATATAAAAGCACTGGAAGTTGATGGGGTTTTTGATGACTGTCAGGACATGGTCAAAAAGGCATTCCTCGATAACAGTTTGAAACATAAGAATCTTACTTCGGCCAATTCTATCAATATTGCACGTTGGCTGCCGCAAATGTTTTATATTTTCTTTGCGTACCAACAATTAAAAAAACACAATAAACCCATTATTTTATCTTGTCCAAGTGGCAACTTCGGAAATATTTGTGCCGGAATCATGGCAAAACGATTAGGATTGCCTATCGCCCACTTTGTTGCTTCGACCAATGTGAATGATGCGGTTCTAAGGTTTTTAGAAAAAGGGAACTACGATCCAAAACCATCAATAGCAACTATTTCCAATGCTATGGATGTGGGTAATCCAAGTAATTTTATCCGTATTCAGGAATTATACAACAACGATTTAGCAGAATT
>JAYURX010000012.1:0-14026 GCA_043755965.1 Flavobacterium sp.
TACTGAACAGGAAATCCAGGATTTAATTTTCGCCTCTAAAATCTGTAAAAACACCAAATCTAACACGATTGTTTTTGCAAAAAACGGGACTCTTATTGCCTCTGGAACAGGACAAACATCACGAGTTGATGCGTTACAACAAGCCATAGAAAAAGCTAAAAATTTTCATTTTGACTTGCAGGGTGCTGTAATGGCAAGCGATGCATTTTTCCCTTTTCCTGATTGCGTAGAACTTGCCAAAGAAGCAGGTATAGCAGCTGTAATTCAGCCCGGAGGTTCCATAAAAGACGAATTAAGTATTAATTACTGCAACGAAAATAAAGTTGCGATGGTATTTACAGGAACACGTCATTTTAAACATTAATTTGTTTAACTTTGCCCGTCACAAATTTATAACATTTTAACCCTTAAAAAACTTATGGGATTTTTTGATTTCATGACTGAGGATATAGCAATTGACCTTGGTACAGCAAACACTCTGATAATTCACAATGATAAAGTAGTAATTGATAGCCCTTCAATTGTTGCTCGTGACAGAATATCTGGCAAAATCATCGCCGTTGGAAAAGAAGCCAACATGATGCAGGGTAAAACACATGAAAACATAAAAACCATTCGTCCTTTAAAAGACGGGGTTATAGCCGATTTTGATGCGTCTGAAAAAATGATCAGCATGTTCATCAAAAGCATACCGGCTTTGAAGAAAAAAATGTTTACTCCCGCACTAAGAATGGTGGTTTGTATTCCTTCGGGAATTACCGAAGTGGAAATGCGTGCGGTAAAAGAAAGTTGCGAACGTGTAAACGGAAAAGAAGTTTACCTTATTCACGAACCAATGGCTGCGGCAATTGGTATTGGTATCGATATTATGCAACCAAAAGGTAACATGATTGTGGACATCGGTGGTGGAACAACTGAAATTGCAGTTATCGCTTTGGGTGGAATTGTTTGTGACAAATCGGTGAAAATTGCCGGTGACGTTTTCACGAATGATATCGTTTACTACATGAGAACGCAACACAATTTATTTGTGGGTGAAAGCACTGCTGAAAAAATCAAAATTACTGTTGGTGCGGCGACTGATGATTTAGAAACACCGCCGGATGATATGTCAGTTCAAGGAAGAGATTTATTAACTGGTAAACCAAAACAAGTGGAAGTTTCGTATAGAGAAATCTCCAAAGCATTAGACAAATCAATACAACGTATTGAAGATGCCATCATGGAAACCTTATCGCAAACACCGCCAGAATTAGCAGCGGATATATACAACACTGGTATTTATCTTGCCGGTGGAGGTTCAATGTTGAGAGGATTAGACAAACGTATTTCTCAAAAAACAGATTTGCCGGTATATATTGCGGAAGATCCATTAAGAGCTGTTGTTCGCGGAACCGGAATGGCACTTAAAAACATTCCGAAATTCAGAAGCATACTTATTAAATAAATTCCAAATAAACTAAATTCCAAATTCCAATTTAGCCATATAATATGATGTCGTTGGAATTTGGGTTTTGAGATTTGATTTTTTTAAAATTTTTAATTTTTTACGATGCAGCAAATATTTAATTTTGTACTTAAAAACAGTAATCGCTTACTGTTTTTGCTGCTTTTGGTATTATCGCTTTTGCTGACTATTCAATCCCATTCGTATCATAAAAGTAAAATCATAAGTTCGGCTAATTTCTTTACCGGCGGGATTTATCAGCGAATTAACAATGTTGATGAATACTTGAATCTGAAACCCCAAAATGATGAATTGGCAAAGGAAAATGCCCGGCTAAAGGCACTGCTATTCAACCAAAAAGACACCACTAAATTTCCTGCATTAGACTCAATTAAAGGGGTTAAGAAAATGGATATTGTTGTTTCCAAGGTCATTCATAATTCGTATAGCATCCTTGAAAATTATATTACGATTAACAATGGTGCAACTTCTGGAATTAAGCCTAATATGGGTGTAATTAACAGTGCCGGAATTGTTGGAATTGTAGATAAAACTTCTAAAAACTACTCCACCATCATCAGTGTTTTGAATGTGAAATCTCAAATCAATGCCAAAATTAAAAAGTCCAATCACTTTGGTTCATTGGTTTGGAATGGCAAAAGCACAGGTTTTGTCCAATTGATTGACGTTCCCCGATTGGCCGGAGTCCGCAAAGGCGATACCATTGTAACCGGAGGTCAGTCGATCATATTCCCGGAAAATATTGGGATTGGCACTATTGACAAAGTATACATTGACGACGAAACCAATTATTACACTTTGGACATCAGGCTTTTCAATGACATGACCAACCTGGGACATGTTTATATCATTAAAAATAAAGACACGGAAGAAATTACCAATTTAGAAAATCAAAGCAAGAAAGATGAATAGTGCCTTGTTAGGAAATATTGCGCGTTTTATTTTGTTGCTTGCAGCACAGATTTTGATATTCAACAGAATTGATCTTTTTGGCTTTATCAATCCGTTTCCTTATGTGCTTTTTATTATTTTATTTCCGGTAAATGGAAATAAAACAGGATTATTGGTTGCTAGTTTTTTCCTGGGATTACTAATGGATATGTTTTGGAATTCGGGCGGAGTTCATGCCGCAGCATGTTTAGTCCTTGCCTATTACAGACCTGCCATTTTTAAATTTTCATTTGGTTTGAGTTACGAGTATCAAACTGTCAGACTCAATGATGTGTTAACTCCGGAGCGATTTTCATTTATACTGATTGCAGTTGTACTTCATCACTTTGTATTGTTTGTATTAGAAATTTTTAAAGTCAGTTTCCTATGGGATATCCTGGTTCGAACGGTATTGAGCACAGTCTTTACAATTGTCACTTGTGTTATTATTATCTACATAATTAAGCCAAGCAAGCGATGAGAAAGGTTTTGTTGCCCACCATTATTTTCATCTGCACTATTTTACTTGTTTTACGTCTGTTTTATTTACAAGTAATTGATGATACCCTAAAATTAAAATCGGATAATAATGCAATCAAAATAGCTTATGATTATCCAGAGCGTGGCTATATTTATGATAGAAACGGCATGCTTTTAGTTGCCAATCAGCCTTCCTATGATATCATGGTTATCCCAAAAGATGTTAAGGATATCGACGTGGAAGAATTTTGTTCTTTATTAAAAATCACAAAAGAAGACTACGACAAGAAAATTGCAAAAGCAAAAGTTTACAGCCCGAGACTTCCATCCGTATTTCTATCGCAACTGAATAAAAAAGAGTATGCTGCTTTTCAGGAAATTCAGAGAAAATTTGTTGGTTTTTATATTCAAAAACGTGCTTTACGAGATTATCAGGTAGCTTATGGCGCGAATGTTTTTGGGTTTATCACCCAGGTGAATGATAAAATTATTGAAAATAACAAGTATTACAATAGCGGCGATTTAATCGGAAGACAAGGTGTTGAAGAAAGTTACGAAGACTTTCTGCGTGGTGTCAAAGGCGTTAAATACATTCAAAAAGACAAATACAATCGGGACATTGGTTCTTATAAAGAGGGGAAATTTGATACCATTTCCGTTCAGGGAAGCGATATTAATTTGAGTATTGATGCCGAACTTCAAAAGTATGGTGAGGAATTAATGGTCAATAAACGTGGTGGAATTGTTGCCATTGAACCAAAAACCGGTGAGATTTTGGCTTTAGTAACCGCTCCGTCTTATGATCCGGCAATTCTGGTAGGACGACAACGATCCAAAAATTACACAACTCTATATAGAGACTCTATTGCAAAACCATTGTATGACAGAGGATTACTGGCAGAATACACTCCTGGTTCTCCATTTAAAATCCTAACCGGATTAGTAGCTTTACAGGAAGGTGCGATTGATGAGACCACCGCTTTCGTTTGCCGTCACGGATTCAGTTATGCACCAGGGCGTTTTATGAAATGCCACTGTCATGGAGGCTCCATTCAATTTCATAGAGGAATTTACGAATCGTGTAATACATTCTTTTCTAGCTCTTATATGAAGACTATTGACAAATATAACAATCCGCCCAAAGGTGTCGATGTTTGGAGTAATCACTTGAAAAGTTTTGGTTTAGGACAGTTTATGGGCTATGATTTACCAACAGGGAAAAAAGGTAACCTGCCTACTTCAAAAACGTACAAAAAAATGTATCCGGGTTGGGCTTGGTCCAGTAAAACAATCGTTTCCAATGCCATTGGTCAAGGCGAAGTTCTAATGACGCCAATTCAATTGGCAAACATGATTGCGATTGTGGCCAATCGTGGTTATTACTACACACCTCATATCATCAAAAAAATCAAAGGACATGCTATTGATAAAAAATTCACAACTAAACATGTAACCACCGTTGACAAAAAATATTTCGAACCTATGATTAACGGACTATTTGATGTTTATAATATGGGTACAGCACATGGTTTAAATGTTGAAGGAATTGACATTTGCGGAAAAACAGGTACAGCAGAGAATTTTGCAAAAATTAATGGGAAAAGGGTAAAACTTCAGGATCATTCTATTTTTGTGGCTTTTGCTCCTAAAGATAATCCCAAAATTGCCATTGCAGTTTTTGTAGAAAATGGCTATTGGGGATCACGTTGGGCCGGACCAATTACGAGTTTGATGATTGAAAAATATATCAAAAGGAAAATCACCAGAACCGATTTAGAAAAACGAATGTTGGAAGGCAGTCTGGAAGCGGAATACAACAAGTATTTAGCCAACCCAATCAAAGACACATTAATAAACACAAGTATCAAAACGCCGATAAAAGCCACTGTCAAAGACACAAACGAAATTAAAAAGAGTACGCCACAACCAAATTAATTTCCGCCCAACATGAAAAATCAAAGTGTAACAAATAATTTGGATTGGATCAGTATCGTCATCTACATTATCTTAGTGATAATGGGTTGGCTTAACATTTATTCGTCTTCCTTATCTTCAATAGAACAGGAAACTTCGATTTTTGACTTCACCCAAATCTACGGTAAACAATTTATGTTTATCATCCTTACAATTCCCTTGATTTTTGTGGTGCTATCCGTTGACGGTAAGTTTTATGAAAAATTTTCCAGTGTAATTTATGTTATTGGACTATTGTCGTTAGCAGGTTTATTTGTTTTTGGAAAAACCGTAAAAGGCCAGGCCAATTGGTATTCTTTTGGCTCCTTTGGTTTACAACCATCAGAGTTTGTAAAAGCCGCAACCGCATTGGCTTTAGCCAAATATTTAAGCGATGTTCAAGTCCATTTAAAAGATTTAAACAGGCAAATACAAGTGTTGGGAATTCTTTTTCTCCCGATATTATTAATTGTTCCTCATGATCCCGGAAGTGCTTTAATTTATAGCGTTTTCATATTGATTTTATATAGAGAAGGATTGCCTTCCTGGTATGTTTGGACAGGTTTTATAGCATTGTTTTTATTTATGTTAGCCTTAATGATAAAACCTTTAATATTAACGGGAATTGCTTTAGTCGTAATCCTTTTTATCTACTACAGAAGTCGGATCATAAACAGAAACTGGATTTTGAGTTCCTTGATATTTCTGACGATTGGTGGCTTTGTCTACTCAGTAGATTATGTTTTTGAAAACGTTTTCAAACAACATCACCGAGACAGATTTAATATTCTTTTAGGGAAGGAAGTCGATATGAAAGGGATTGGTTATAACACGAATCAATCTGAAATTGCGCTTGGGTCTGGTGGTTGGTTTGGCAAAGGATATCTTGAAGGAACACAAACAAAAGGCGGTTTTGTACCGGAACAACACACAGATTATATTTTTACAACGGTTGGTGAAGAATGGGGATTTCTGGGTTGTCTTTTTGTAATTGCTCTTTTCCTTTGTTTGATAATGCGGATTATTTATTTGGCCGAAAGGCAAAAAACTAAGTTTAGCCGAGTCTATGGCTATTGCGTTGCCGGCGTATTGTTTATTCACTTTTTTGTAAATATTGCTATGGTGGCAGGTATCTTTCCAACAATTGGTGTTCCGTTGCCATTCTTCTCTTATGGTGGTTCGGGTTTGTGGGGTTTCACCATTTTGCTTTTTATATTCCTTAAAATGGATGCTAACAAAGTAAATGAATGGTAATAGTGGAATGATTGTTGTAAATTAGGTAGTACTAAAAAACTAAATTATGAAAACAAATTTTACACTCTTATCATTATTGTTCTCTACCTGTTTTTCATTATCAGCTCAAATTGTAACGGATACCATTTCCAAAACCACAGATTCCATTGCCTTAAAGCAAATTAATGTTGAGGTACAAGAAGTCAATTCCGAGGCAACACTTAGTCCGGAACAAATGGCTGCACTTCAAAGAGATGCTTCAGAAAAACAAAAAGAAGCGGAACAAATGAAAGCTAAAAATGAAAAAATAGCTAAAGCATTAGAAAAGGATAAAAGGAAGCTGGAAAAAGAACAAAAAAGTTTTGAAAAAGACCAAAATAAAATTGCAGATGTTGAAAAATCACAAATAAAAAGAAAAGAAAAACTCAACAACGCCAAGGAAAAGTTAGAGAAAATGAATTCCAAACTAGCGAAAAACAAACGAAAAGGAAAACTAAGTGAAATTGAAATAGAAAAAGAAAATATTAAAATCAGCAAACAACAAATTGAGATTGAAGAATTAAAAAACGACATTGACAAAGCAGAAAAGAAACTCAACAAACTAAGAAATTAATAAAAAAGCCATCTCGTTAAAAACAAGATGGCTTTTCTTTTGAAAATAAAATCAAATTATGACTTTACTATTTTCTCCTTTTTAATTTTTTGCGTCAATCCTTTATTATTCTCAGATTGCAAATCGTTTAGAATATGGATAGCTTCTTCGATATAAATATCTTTTGACAAACTTTCGTGCCATCTGTCGCGTTTTTCTTTGAGAACATTATCCTTACTCATTTCCAGTTCTTCATAAGGAAGCGACTTAAATTCAAATGCGTTTTTATAATCAACTATTGGTTTGTATTTTTTGTTTTTTTCGTCTAACGCTTTTTGTTCTGCTTTGAATTTATCAATGTTTAAGCTATAAACGTTTTCGTCATTTCTTTCATTTAGCCATTTCGCATTATCGTCAATCAGGCTCATTTGAGCATTGTTACTCATTCGCTCTCTACTTTTTGAAATAGCTAAATCAAAATTATTTTGTTTATCCCAAACTTTATAATCAGCCGGATCAATTTTATCCCATGGCATGGCATTTTCAATATCTCTTTCTCCCATTTTTAAATAGGAATATCTATCCGGAATAGCAATATCACTTTTTACTCCTTCTAACTGAGTAGAACCACCATTTATTCTGTAGAATTTTTGAGTTGTCGTTTTTAATGCGCCCAAATCTCCATAAGTGCTTCCACGTACGAATTGATTTAAATCAATTACATTCTGAACCGTTCCTTTTCCATAAGACTGTTTGCTTCCAATGATTACACCGCGTTTGTAATCCTGAATTGCCGCAGCTAAAATCTCAGAAGCCGAGGCCGAAAATTCATTAATCATAATTACCAATGGTCCGTCCCATTGCACTTTTGCGTCTCTATCAAACAGCACTTCTTTTTTCCCTGCAGCAGATTTTATCTGAACAATTGGTCCCTGGTCAATAAACAATCCGGCAATATCTACAACAGTTTTTAAAGAACCGCCTCCATTATCCCTAACATCCATCACAATTCCCTGAACTCCTTCTTTTTTCAAACGCTCTACTTCTATCGCTACATCTTTTCCGGCATCACGACTGTTTTGGTCTTCAAAATCTATATAGAATTTTGGCAAATAAATGATTCCGTATTTAAAGCCATCTTTCTCTACAACACTTGATTTAACGTAGGTTTCTTCAATTTCAACCTCGTCACGAATAATGGTAATAACTTTGATTGAACCGTCAGTTTTCTTAACAGTCAAACGAACTTCAGTACCTTTTGGCCCTTTAATTTTTTTAACAACATCATCTAATCGCATGCCCACAACATCAACAGGTTCAGCATCAGCCTGAGCAACTTTTAAAACTATATCTCCGGCTTCTAGTTCTTTTCCTCTCCAAGCCGGACCTCCCGAAATTAATTCTGTGATTTCGGTAAAATCATTTTTCTTTTGCAGACGTGCTCCGATTCCTTCTAATTTTCCGCTCATGCTAACATCAAATTTCTCCTTTTCACTTGGCGCGAAATAAGAAGTGTGCGGATCAAAACGGGAAGAAATAGCGTTTACATAAATAGAAAACCAATCTTCTCTATCCAAATCTTTGATAAAATTAAAGTTGTCATTCAAAGAGTTTAGCGTGCTTTCTCTTGTCTCTTTTTCCAACTGCTCATAAGTTTTTGATGGTTGATTTTTTCTTTTCTCAACATCTGAAATAAATTTCTTTTCTAATTCAGGTGTAAGTTTGTCGCCTTGTTTGGTCCTAAAATCTTTTAGCTTTTCCTCTAAAGTTTTACCTTTATCCTTTGCTAAATCTTCTTCCAATTTTTGTTTCTCAACCAACGATGATAAGGTAGATAATTTCACTTGCTGGCGCCATCTTTCCTTCAACTCCTGAGTATTTTTCGAAAATGGTAATTCCTCGTAATCTGTATTTATAGATTCTATTTTCTTATAATCAAATGGTTTTTCCAAAGCTAATTTATAGTAAGCTTTACTTTCTTCCATTCTTAGCATCAGTCGGGTGTAAGTCAAATCAAAAAAAGTCAAATCCCTACTTTTGATTTGGTCATCAATTTGAGTTTCATATTTGGCAAACTCATCCATATCAGATTGCAAAAAGAATCGTTTAGATGGATCTAATGCATTCAAATAATCTTTGTAGACACCTTTCGAAAAAGTGTCATCTACAACTGCAGGATTATAATGCCCTTTTTCAATAACAAATGTCAATAATTCTATCAACATTTTGTCTTTTTCCGGATCTGATACTTTTTCTTTGGGCATAAAACTCCATAAACCCACTGACAAAACGGTAATTATCAGGAGTGTTTTATAGTTCCTTTTCATATATTGAATTATTTTAATCATTAATTTTTGGTCTAAAGTAAACAAAAAACTATGCCAAGTATTTCTTGCTCAGATAAATTTTTGTTAAAAGTCGTTATTTCATTAATTTGCGACATACAGCAGTTCAAAGTTATGAAAATGTAAACATCTAAATCTTAAAAATAGTTTAATTTTGTCTGCCGATAAGTCGTACAAAATCTGGACTAGTTACAGAAGTTAAAAATTATGATTATAAAACCAACTATTTTAGTAACCAATGATGACGGAATAAATGCTCCGGGAATTCGTGCCCTAATTGCTGTTATGGCAGAAATTGGCGAAGTGATTGTTGTGGCGCCGGATAGTCCTCAAAGTGCGATGGGGCATGCAATAACAATCAATAACACTTTGTATCTTGATAAAGTTTCATCTGAAAATTCTCCCATTACAGAGTATAGTTGTTCAGGCACACCGGTAGATTGTGTTAAATTGGCAGTAAATGAAATCCTGAAAAAGAAACCCGATTTATGTGTGTCAGGTATAAATCACGGTTCAAATTCTTCCATTAATGTTATCTATTCGGGAACAATGAGTGCTGCTGTTGAAGCCGGAATCGAAGGAATTCCCGCTATTGGTTTCTCTTTATTAGATTACGATTGGAATGCCGATTTTGAGCAAATAAAACCATATATCAAAAAAATTGCTTTAGAAGTCTTAGAAAAAAAACTATCAGACGGTACTGTTTTAAATGTTAATTTCCCTAAACTAAAATTTGAAGAAATTAAAGGAATCAAAATTTGCCGTCAGGCTAAAGCCATTTGGATGGAAAAATTTGATAAACGAAAAACGCCTTTCGGCAAAGATTATTATTGGTTGTCAGGAGAATTCGTAAATCAGGACAAAGGCGAAGACACCGACGAATGGGCGCTTTCAAATGGTTACATTTCCGTAGTTCCCGTACAGTTTGATTTAACGGCACATCATGTTATTGCCCAACTAAATACTTGGAATTTATAAGACTATGAAATACTATATCATTGCAGGCGAAGCTTCAGGCGATTTACACGGTTCCAATTTGATGAAAGCACTTTATAAAGAAGATACAGCGGCCGAAATCAGATTTTGGGGTGGCGATTTGATGCAGGATGCTGGCGGAACTATAGTAAAGCATTACCGTGAACTGGCCTTTATGGGTTTTGCAGAAGTAGCGATGAACTTGAAAACCATTTTCAATAACATCAAAATTTGTAAAGCTGACATTGAAAAATTCAATCCCGATGTGATTATTTTTATAGATTATCCGGGTTTCAATATGCGCATTGCTAAATGGGCAAAGTTAAAAGAAATAAAAACTCACTATTACATTGCGCCACAAATTTGGGCATGGAAAGAAAATCGTATCAAAGCCGTAAAGAGGGATTTTGACAAACTTTTTGTCATTCTTCCCTTTGAAAAAGACTTTTTTGAAGTGAAGCATCATTTTCCGGTTGAGTTTGTTGGCCATCCACTGATTGATGCCATTCACAATCGAAAGAAAACGGATGAAGCTTCTTTTCGGAAAGAGAATAACCTGGACGAAAAACCAATCATTGCCATTCTACCTGGTAGCCGGAAACAGGAAATTGCGAAAATGTTAAGCGTTATGTTGAGCATCGTTAGCGATTTTCCGGAATATCAATTTGTAATTGCCGGAGCACCAAGTCAGGAATATCATTTTTACAAGCCATTTTTGACTACCAAAAATGTGAAATTTATTTCGAATAAAACGTATGATTTACTAAGTATCGCGACTGCCGCTTTGGTAACTTCGGGCACAGCAACCTTAGAAACTGCCTTATTCAAAGTTCCCGAAGTAGTGTGTTATAAGGGAAGTTGGGCTTCGTACCAAATTGCAAAAAGGGTTATTACCCTGAAATATATTTCATTGGTTAATTTGATTATGGATGAAGAAGTGGTGACAGAACTTATTCAGGATAAATTCAACCCTAAAAATTTAAAACTGGAGCTTTCTAAATTATTGGATGAACAACATAGAAAAGCACTGATGAAAAAATATGATGAGCTCGAAACAAAGCTTGGTGGTATTGGTGCCAGTGAAAAAACAGCTAAAATAATCGTTAAAGTGACTAAAAGTTTGGTTTAAGTGTAAAAAATGCTATATTTGCCTACCAACTTTAGTGAATGAAAAACATATTTAAAATAGCTCTTCTTTCGATTGTATGCTCTGGCAGTACTTTTGCCTCCAATACAATTGGTCATGTTATTTTAAACGAAATTGGCCCTTCAGGCAATTCAGTAAAAGGTTTTAATACCGATCCAAAGAAAAAAGATAAGAATAAATATCCCCTTAACAATAAAAATGCAACTGATATTCTTATTGAAGAGGATGCGGATAGTTATCTCGCGCTACAGCTCATTAATGTTGCTTCAGATAATTTAGGTACTGATTATCGCTCAGGCGGAACAACTCCTGCAGGTTTTGACTGTTCTGGGTTAATGTACTCAACATTCAAAAAATTCGACATTACACTCCCGCGTTCATCTTACGAAATGGCAACAGCTGGAACACAAATTGACACAGACCAAGCTAAAAAAGGAGATTTGATTTTCTTTATCAATCGAGGTCAAAGTAGAATAAACCATGTAGGGATGATCGTTGAAGTAAACGGCGGCGACATTAAATTTATTCATTCTTCAACTAGTGGCGGTGTTATAATTTCCTCTTTAAAAGAATCTTATTACGATAGGACTTTTAAGCAAATCAACAGAATTATACAATAATTTTCTTGCAATAATTGAATTTTTACGTAATTTTATTACGTGAAAATCTTACAATTTCCTTTGACGAGAATTTTTATTGGGTTTCTATCCGGGATACTTTTGTATCGGATAGTAAGTCCAAATCCTATTTTTGTATTTTCTTGTTTGGCATTAGGTATTACTGCATTATTTATTTCTTCCTTTTACAGTCTGAAAAACGAGTTTTTTAAAATCCTTTTTGGGTGTTTTGTTTTAATAGTGTCACTTCTTTTCGGAATTTCGTCAGCACTGATTCATAAAGAAAACGCAAATTCATTTCATTATACCAATCAAATTACCGATTATGAAAAAATTCATAATCTGGATTTGTTATTGATTGAAAAATTAAAGAACACTCAAAAAAATAATCGGTATGTGAGTGTAGTCAAAGTGCTTGATGGTAAAAGAAGTTATGGTAAAGTCATTCTCAATATTGCTAAAGAAGATACTGCTAAGAATCTGAAAATTGGCACCAACTTAAATATTACTGGAATCATATTAAAAAATAAAAATCCATCAAATCCAAACTTGTTTGATTATGGTAACTATCTTGAAAATCAGGAAATATATGCTCAGGTTTATACCAAACGGAATCAAATTAAAATTGGGAATTACGAGTCAGGCTTGTGGGCTGGTTTTTCAAATTTCAGGGAAACCATTATTTCAAATTTAGAACAGTCTGCCATTTCAAAAGAAGAATTAAATGTACTAAATGCGTTGATTCTTGGTCAACAACAAGATATTTCTCCAGAAGTTTTGAAGGATTATCAATATGCCGGAGCCGTACATGTTCTATCAGTTTCTGGTTTGCATGTTGGTTTTATAATGCTGTTTATTACTTTTTTACTAAAACCGATTAATAACTCCAGAAAAGGTTCTTTTTTAAAATTACTAATCATTGTTTTGTCACTTTGGTCATTTGCTGTTTTGACCGGTTTATCACCATCCATCATTCGTTCTGTAACTATGTTTTCCTTTCTTGCCATCGGAATTCATTTAAGAAGAACGGTCAATATTTTCCACACGTTATTAGTCTCAATGCTACTAATTTTGTTGTTCAAACCCTCATTTTTGTTTGACGTCGGATTTCAATTGAGTTATCTTGCTTTATTTTTTATCCTTTGGTTACAGCCTATTTTAAGTGAGATTTGGCAACCCAAAAATAAAATCATCAAGTACTTTTGGGATATTATCACCGTTTCCTTTGCAGCACAAATTGGCGCCATGCCATTGAGCATTTATTATTTTCATCAATTCCCGGGATTGTTTTTTGTGACCAATTTACTTATTCTGCCTTTACTGGGAATAATTATGGCAGTTGGCGTTACTGCAGTTTTGATTGCCACATTCCATACTATTCCTGTATTTATTGCAAAATCTATTGAGTTTCTGATTGCATTTCTCAATGCCGTCATTCATGGCGTTGCGTCTTTTGACACTTTTGTTTTCAAGAACATTTCGTTTTCGACAGCCATGTTGTGGAGTTCCTATTTAGTAATTATTCTAATCATTCTTTGGATTAAAAGGCCAACTTTTAGACGACTCTCATTAACTTTCACAAGCATTCTGATGATGCAAATTATTTTTATTGTGCAAAAAAAGGAAACCCAAAACAATGAAGAGTTAATTATTTATAATTGCAGGAAAAACACAATCATTACCGAAAGAATTGGAAATGCAGTAACAGTATATAGTAACGATAGCATTCGAAAAAACCTGAACACTAATTTACTCATTCAATCCTATTTGGTTGGGAATTTTTGTGACGTTACAGCAAAAGAACCTTTGCAAAACTTAATGTATTTCAGAAATCAAAAAGTGCTGATTATTGACAGTTTGTGCGTGTTTACAAGTGGAATTCAGCCCGATGTTTTAGTAATCATTCAGTCGCCAAAACTTAATATTCAGCGCTTACTTAAAACCTATAAACCTAAACAAATCGTAGTTGACGGTTCAAACTATAAAAGTTATATCAGGCTTTGGGAAGTAACCTGCGGAAAAGAAAAAATCCCTTTTCATAATACTAATGAAAAGGGATTCTATAAAATTTAATTAGTTAATTTGTAGTGTAACCACTCTTTGGTGATTTGGTACCCAATATTTGATCCGCAGCAGCTAACCAAGCGGTTGGTCCACCGGCAAGATAACCCGTACTTCCTAATTTTTCAAGATTGATTTTTCCGTCTTTTTTGCTTGCCTTTACAATCCAAACTGTTGGATATCCCTGAACGGCAAAAGTTTGCTGTAGTTCAAAGTTTTGCTTTT
>JAYURX010000013.1:0-5666 GCA_043755965.1 Flavobacterium sp.
CCGCACCAATATCAAATGATTTTTCCTCCTCATATTCAAGAATGGAATTTCGGACCTTAAGCGTATCAATCTTCAGGTCAAACTTCATATCGCGGAGCATTTTATTGTAAAAATTTCTTTTCGTCATATCATCCGGCGGTTCCAATGAACGATAAATGTTTGCAGCGGCATGGTTTAAATCGATTACATTGCAATGAAAGAAAAAGTCATCCTGCTTAAAACCCCAATTCATTTTATCTACTTTAATTGATTTACAACGTAAGGTATAAAGGTCTTTTTCCTTGGGAATTTTTGCCACAAATTCGCGTCGGGAATATTCCGGAGTCATTTTAAAATTGGCAATATTCAAATCTGTTTTTGTTACTTTTATTTTTTCGGTTTCGATATGGTAAAATTCGCTGGGATGATAATAAATACTATCACAGCTTAGGGTATAATTGCTAAATTCAACTGGGATTTTCTTCTCCAAAATTTTATCCGTAATCACAATTCCATTTATTTGCAAATTCACATTATAGGTGCCCAAGACCGCTATATTGTTCTTGACATTGATGATTTTAAAATCGCCATGATTCAGGAAAACATCTGAAACGGTAATGATTTTTTCAAAAGGTTCTGTGACAGCATTTCGGATGTTGTCTTTGTTGTCTTTTTGATAAAGAACCGCCTTTGGCTTTTCCACAGTAATGCTTCTAGCTTTTAGCTTATCGTTAAAAAGTAAATTAAAAACTTTGAACCCTTTAATCTCTAAAGCGCCAACTTTACCATAAATCCCCGATTTGTTTATCGAATCTTTAAGAGCCGCTTTAGGAACGATGACAATTTCCTTGGCCTTAATGTTGCTATGCAACAGAGATATGTCAAGATTTTTATAGGTAATGAAATAAGCGGAATCGTTTTCTCTATTGATTATTTTTGGAAGTTGGGCTTTTATCCAAAGATTAATCCCGATGTTGAGAATGACCACCAACAGTATGAAAGAGCAAATGCCAATGAGAACTTTAGATTGCCATTTCATAACATTTGATTTAGCGTTAGTCGTTCATAAATTTAAGGATTATGTAAAGGAAAAGTTTATATCATTTTATGATTTATTTATAAAACAAAAAACCAAATCTCACGATTTGGTTTTTGTTTATTTTTTATTTCTTCACCACCGGAAAGCCTCTTGCTCTCATCAAAGCATCCGTTTTGACATCTCGGCCACGGAATTTTTTATAAGCAATTTCAGGGTCAATTGTGTTTCCTATACTAAAAACATAATCATGTAATCGTTTCGCAACGGCTTTGTCATACAGACCATCTTTAGTTTCGGTAAAAGCTTCTGTCGCATCCGCACTGATAGCATCTGCCCATAAATAACCGTAATAACCCGCAGCATAAGCATCGTCAGAGAAGATATGACCAAACTGTGGAATACGATGACGCATCACAATTTCTTTTGGCATGTTCAATTTATCCAAGGTTTCTTTTTCAAATTGCTTTGGATCTATTTTTGGGTTTTCCAACAAGTGTAATTTCATATCTATCAGAGCACTTGCAATCGTTTCTACAGTTGAAAATGCTTCGTTAAACGTTGCGGCTCTGTTATTTCTTTCTACCAAAGCCATTGGCATTGGCTCATTCGTTTTATAATGTAAAGCAAACTTATTCAATACCTGCGGTGTAGCTAACCAACGTTCCATAATCTGAGAAGGAAACTCTACATAATCTCTAGGTGTATTTGTTCCTGAAAGAATTGGGTAAGTCACATCTGAATTCAACCCATGTAAGGCATGTCCAAATTCATGAAACAGCGTACTGGCATCATCCCATGAAATCAATATTGGCTCACCATCTTTTCCTTTAATGAAATTGCAATTGTTAGATACAATTGTAATCACATCTCCATTCACCCTGCTTTGCTCTCTAGTTGCATTCATCCAGGCACCCGAACGTTTTCCTTTGCGTGCATAAGGATCAAAGTACCATAACCCAACAATTTTTTTGGTGTCCTTATTATAAACTTCATAAACTGTTACGTCAGGATGGAAAACCGGAACATTACTAACTTGTTTGAATCCTAAATGAAAAATTTCTCCGGCAACCCAAAACATTCCTTCACGCAATTTTTCCATTTGCAAATAGGGTTTTAGATCATTTTGGTCTAAATCGTATTTTGCTTTTCTAACTTTTTCAGAATAATAACGGTAATCCGAAGCGGCTATTTTGAAATTTCCTCCTTCAGCTTCCACCATTTTTTGCATATCGGCAACATCCAGATGCACTTTTTCTACTGCAGGTGTCCAAACAGATTCCATTAACTCCAATGTTCTTTCAGGTGTTTTTGCCATCGTGTTCGACAAACTCCAATGGGCAAAAGTTTTAAAGCCTAATAGTTTGGCTTTCTCAGCACGCAGTTTTAAAATTTGGACTAAAGTTGCATTATTGTTATTGGCGTTTTCATTGTCTCCACGACTGGTGAAAATTTGAAACGCTTTTTCTCTTAAATCCCTACGGTTAGAAAAGGTTAAAAATGGTTCAATAGAAGAACGCGTATTGGCTATACAACCCATTACGCTAAGTTTTCTTTCTTTAGCATCAGCGATAGCCGCATTTTTTAATTCGTCCGGCAAACCATCAAAATCAGCTTCAGTTTTTAATTCTAAGTAATAATTGCTTTCATCTGCCAATTGATTTTGGCTAAACTTGGTAAATAAACCAGCCAATTCCTGATTGATGGCAGCAATTCTTGTTTTGCTTTTCGCAGTCGCTTTGGCACCTTCACGAACAAAGTTGGAATAATACAACCAAACCAATCGTTGTTGTTCTTTGGTTAGTTTTTTGGTTGAGGGTGAATTATAAACTTTTGAAATTCTGGCGAAAAGTTTTGCGTTTTGATATATCTTATTCGAAAGATCATATACCTTAGGGGTCATTTCTGTTTCAATAGGTTCAAATTCCGGGCTGTTCATATTGGCACTATAAATCCCAAAAACAGCATAAACCTGACTAAATCGTTTACCTGTTTTTTCCAACGCTACAATGGTGTTAGTAAAAGTTGCCGGCTTTGGATTGTTGGCAATTTTTTTAATTTCATTTAATTTCTCCTGAATAGCAAATTCAAGCGCTGGTTTTAAATCTTTTAGCTTATAATCTGTAAATGCCGGAACGCCGCCATAAGGTCCGGTCCAAATATTTAGGAAAGAATTTCGATTTGCTTGTGCATTTGCCATAACTGTCGGGGCAATCATAATCAATGTTAAAATTATTTTTTTCATTATTTATTTTATTTTTATCAAAAGTAATGAAAAATCAATTCATCTCATGCTATAATAATCATTAACCAAAATTGCATAAATTTGAGAAAAATACAACCTATGTTTCAAACCAAAAAAGACACTGTTTATGTCATTCTTGCCGGACTATTTATAACGAATGCGGTTGTGGCTGAACTTATCGGCGGAAAACTAATTGATGTTGGCCCGGCCGTAATGAGTATTGGTATCCTGCCTTGGCCTATTGTTTTTGTCACTACCGATTTAATCAATGAATATTTTGGGCAACGAGGAGTACGCAGACTTTCGATAATCACAGCTTGTTTGATTGCGTATACTTTTATCGTTTTGTTTTTTGCGATGAAAATTCCGTCTACAGGAATAAGTTCAGTTTCTACGACGCAGTTTAATTCCGTTTTTGGGCAAAGCCAATTAATTATTGTGGGAAGTATAACGGCCTTTTTAATTTCACAATTAATTGACGTTAGGATTTTTCATTTTTTTAAAAGGATAACAGGCGAAAAAATGATTTGGCTAAGAAGTACAGGTTCAACGGCGATTTCACAATTAGTTGACAGTTTTATCGTTTTGGGAATTGCGTTTTGGTTGCCAGGGATTATGGACACAAAAACTTTTTTGCTTTCGGCAATGACGGGCTACAGTGTGAAACTGGCAATTGCGGTGTTGATGACGCCGATGATATATTTAGGCCATGGTTTAATAGAAAAATATATAGCTAAAGATGTCAACTAAAATACGCTGCGCCTGGTGCGAAAAAGACGATTTGTATAGAGATTATCACGATAACGAATGGGGAAATCCGGTTTATGATGATGACACACTCTTTGAGTTTTTGGTTTTGGAAACTTTTCAGGCGGGATTAAGCTGGTATACTATTTTAAAAAAACGTGACAATTTCCGCAAGGCCTTTGACCAATTTGATTATGAGAAAGTTGCCAAATATGGCGATACCGAAATCGAAAGACTAATGCAGAATGCCGGCATTATCCGAAATGGCTTAAAAATAAAAGCGACGATTTCGAATGCTGTTGCTTTTATAAATGTCCAGAAGGAATTTGGAAGTTTCTCCAAATATATTTGGGGATTTACAAGCGGAAAACCTATTGCCAATAACATAAAAAAAAAGAGCGATGTTCCCGCTACAACGCCACTTTCAGATGAAATTAGCAAAGACTTAAAAAAACGCGGATTCAAATTCGTAGGCTCAACGGTAGTTTATGCCCATATGCAGGCAACCGGAATGGTTAATGATCATGTGGAAGATTGTTGGAAAAGGAATCAGTAAGCAGAACGCAGATTTTAGACGGCAGATTTTAAAACCTTCATAAAAATATCCCGCGAAACTTCAAAAGCGCCAAGTTTTTCCAGATGGTCATTATGAACCTGGCAGTCGAGCAGTTTATAATTGTTTTCTTTTAAATAATTTATCAAAGTTACAAACGCCACTTTACTCGCATTGGGCAGTTTGGAGAACATACTCTCGCCACAGAAAATGTGTCCTAAATCAACGCCATATAATCCACCGACCAATTTTTCATTTTGCCAAACCTCAACCGATTTTGCGATTCCCATTTCATGGAGTTTTGTATATGATTCTACAATATCCTCCGAAATCCAGGTGCCGTCCTGGTCTTTTCGGCCAACTTGCTGGCAATTAGAAATGACTTCCCTGAAGTTTTGATTAAACGTAATTTGAAATTTATTTTGGTTTAGTAGATTCCGAATGCTTTTCGAAACTTTATAAATTGAAGGAACAACAACCATTCTTTCTGGTGGCGACCACCACAATATCGGTTCGTCTTCATTAAACCATGGAAAAATTCCGCTGCGATAGGCTAAAAGCAATCGCTCGACAGACAAATCGCCGCCAATGGCAAGAACTCCTTCTGTGGAAGCTTTATCAACAGGTGGGAAATATAAGTCTTTGGATAGGAAATACATCTTGGAGAGAATAGAAAATAGAGTATAGAGAATAGAGTCTGACTAGAAGAAATGAAAAGTCATTCTAAATACTAACCAAGTTATACATTCAGAATGACAATCTATTTTCTATGTTCTTTATTCTTTTTTCTTAAAAAGGCAAATCATCGTGCTCTTCTTCGTTAAAGTTTGTTGCAGGTGCAAATGCTTCTGCCGGTGGCATTGGAGCCATTCCTGCTGCTGGCGCTTCTGCTTGTATTTTCTCAACTCTCCAGCCCTGAATATCGTTAAAGTATTTGGTTTCTCCTTGTGGGTTTACCCATTCTCTTCCTCTCAGATTGATAGACACTTTTACTGCATCGCCCACATTGCAATTATTCAACAAATCACATTTATCCTGCACAAAGTTGATGCTGATAAATTGTGGATATTGTTCTTCTGTTGCTACTACCAACTCTCTTTTTTTAA
>JAYURX010000014.1:0-2444 GCA_043755965.1 Flavobacterium sp.
GCTGAAATCGCCAATAAGAACGGCACAACGCTTTTTATTAATAGCGGTAGGGAAACAATTCAGAAAATCGAGGCAGATGCTAAAGGAAACTTTAAAGCCACTTTTCCTATCAAAGAAGGATTATATCGGCTATTTGATGGTACAGAATACGCCAGTTTGTATTTGAAAAACGGTTATAATTTGAAAATGACCATGGACGCATCCAAATTTGATGAGTCGATTGCGTTTTCAGGAAAAGGATCTGTTGAAAATAATTACTTGGCTAAATCGACTTTAGAGGAAGCAAAAATTGATTTTCAGGGTATGGTTGATTTAGACGCAGCCGGTTTTAAGAATGCACTTGAAGCATTGAAAATAAGTAAAAATGCAAGTATAGAAGCTTCAAAGGTAGATCCTAATTTGGCCGTATTGTTAAAGCAGGATTTAGAGGCTAATGTTGGGCAATTGCAACAATATTATACCATGGCGCTCGCTAAGAAAAAAATGAATAATGTTGTGGCGCCTAATTTTGATTATGAAAATCATAAAGGAGGAAAAACCACGTTGGAAAGTTTGAAAGGAAAATACGTTTATGTTGATGTTTGGGCAACCTGGTGTGGTCCGTGTCGTGCTGAGATTCCTTCGTTAAAGAAAATGGAAGCGGCTTATCACGGAAAAAACATAGAATTCGTAAGCGTTTCTGTTGATGCAGAAAAGGATCATGAGAAATGGAAAACGTTTGTAACCGAAAAAGAATTGACAGGAACTCAATTGTATGCAGGTAAAACAGTATTGTCAGAATTCATCAAAGCTTTTGAAGTCAATTCGATTCCAAGATTTATATTGATTGACCCAAAAGGTGTTGTGGTAGATGCTGATGCGAAAAGACCTTCAGACCCAAGACTTCAGGAGCAATTAAACAAAATATTGAATTAAAAAACCAATAAAATCAATGCATAAACCACCCGATTTGGGTGGTTTTTTTTGTTAAAAATAAATCCCAATGTTAAATTTTCATTCAATGTTACCAAATTGTTAAGGAAAAGTTTTTTTAATGTAAATTAAATTGTAGCTTTGTTATGTAATTATGAATATTTAAAACCTACAACTATGAAAAAGATAATGATTTTAGGAGCATTAGTAATCTCGGGATTGACTTTTGCACAAGCACAGAAACCAGTTTTGGAACAAGAAGGGAACTTAGTAAAAGCTACCTATTACTTTGAAAATGGTAAAGTGCAACAACAAGGATATTTCAAGGATGGCAAATTAGAAGGAAGTTGGGTTGCTTATGATGCTCAGGGAAATAAAAAATCTATTGGAGAATATACCAACGGAGAAAAAACCGGTAAATGGTTTTTCTGGAATGATAAATCGCTAAGCGAAGTGGATTACTCAAAAAGTAGGGTAGCTACTGTTAAATCTTGGAAACAAGACGCCCTTGCTAAAAATTAAAAAGTTAATTGTTTATAAAAAAAGGGAACTCAATTTGAGTTCCCTTTTTTATTTATAGTTATTGAAAATTAAGCTTCCAGTTCCTTTTCTGTTCCTGAATTCCTCCAGTCGCGTAACCAGTATTTTGTTCTCTTAACTAAGTAGAACATTACCGGAACCATAACTAAAGTTAATACCGTAGCATAAGTCAATCCGAAGATGATTGTCCATGCTAATGGTCCCCAGAAAATTACATTGTCTCCACCTATAAAGAAGTGCGGATTCAAATCGGTCACCAAGCCAAAGAAGTCAAAGTTAATTCCAACTGCAAGCGGAATCAACCCAAGTACTGCTGTTAATGCAGTAAGCAATACCGGTCTTAAACGTGATTTTCCACTTTCGATGATTACTTCTTTTATTTCTTCAAGTGACAAATCATTATGACTTTCCACTGCTTTTTCAGCCACTTTTTTATCCAAAAGCAATACGAAGAAATCCATTAATACAATTCCGTTCTTCACTACAATTCCCGCCAGCGATATGATTCCCATCATCGTCATCAGGATTACGAAATCCATATTGGCAATGACATAGCCATAAAAGACTCCACTGAAACTCAGCAAAACTGTAAATAAAATCACGATGGTTTTCGAAACCGAATTAAACTGCAGTACAATGATGATGGTGATTCCCGCCATGGCCAAAAATAACGCATATAGAAGGAAGCTTTGGTTTTTGCCTTGTTCTTCCTGAACTCCAGAGAACGAATACGCAATTCCTTTTGGTAATTTGTACCCATTTAATTCTGTTTCAATCTGTTTGGTGATTTCGTCAGCATTATAATCTGTCAGTACGTTCGAATAAATTGTCATTATTCGTTTGTAATTTTTTCTTTTGATTTGGTTATACGTATTCGTTTTCTCGGTTTGTGAAACTGCCGATATCGGAACCTGAACGATTTGACCATTGTTTTGATTTCTGAAAGTTAGCGATTGGTTGAAAAGTATGTTTTCGTCTTTACGCTGGTCTTC
>JAYURX010000015.1:0-13969 GCA_043755965.1 Flavobacterium sp.
AATAATACTTTTGTTATAATGCCTACAGGTGGAGGAAAGTCATTATGCTATCAGTTGCCCGCATTGATTCAGGAAGGGACTGCTATTGTTGTGTCGCCGCTTATTGCCTTAATGAAAAATCAGGTGGATGCTATTCGAAGTTTGTCTTCGGAAAATGGCATCGCTCATGTGTTAAATTCGTCTCTTACCAAAACAGAAATAAATCAAGTTAAAAAAGATATTACTTCTGGAATCACTAAATTATTATATGTCGCACCTGAATCATTAACCAAGGAAGAATATGTTGAGTTTCTTCAAAATGTGCCCATCTCTTTTGTCGCCATAGACGAAGCACATTGTATTTCAGAATGGGGACACGATTTCAGACCTGAATATCGCAACTTAAAAGCTATCATAAAACTAATTGGTGATGTTCCTGTTATCGGTTTAACCGCAACAGCAACGCCAAAAGTACAAGAGGATATTCTCAAGAATTTGGATATGTCGGATGCTGTCACTTTTAAGGCCTCTTTCAATCGTCCGAATTTATTTTACGAAGTTCGTACCAAAACAAAAAATATAGAATCTGATATCATTCGTTTTATAAAACAGCATAAAGGGAAATCAGGGATTATTTATTGTTTAAGTAGGAAGAAGGTTGAAGAAATAGCCGGAGTGTTGCAGGTAAACGGTATTTCTGCCGTGCCCTATCATGCAGGTTTGGATGCGAAAACAAGAGCTAAACATCAGGACATGTTTCTTATGGAAGATGTTGATGTGGTTGTAGCCACCATCGCATTCGGAATGGGAATCGATAAACCCGATGTTCGTTTTGTAATCCATCATGATATTCCGAAATCGTTAGAAAGCTATTACCAGGAAACGGGTCGTGGCGGTAGAGATGGAGGAGAAGGACATTGCCTGGCATACTATTCTTATAAAGATGTTGAAAAGTTAGAGAAGTTCATGTCGGGTAAACCGGTTGCTGAACAGGAAATTGGATTCGCCTTGCTACAGGAAGTTGTCGCTTATGCTGAAACTTCGATGTCCCGTCGTAAATTTTTATTGCATTATTTTGGAGAAGAATTTGACAGCGAAACGGGTGAAGGTACCGATATGGATGACAATGTCCGCAATCCGAAAAGCAAAACAGAAGCGCAGGATCAGGTAAAACTGCTTTTAGAAACAGTTAGGGACACCAAATATTTATACAAATCAAAAGAAATTTGCTTTACGCTTATCGGAAGAGTTAATGCCATGATTAAGGCACACCGAACAGATTCTCAGTCTTTTTTTGGGAAAGGAAGCAAATTTGAAGAACGCTATTGGATGGCGTTGATCAGACAGATTTTAGTTGCAGGTCTTTTGACTAAAGATATTGAGACCTATGGGATTTTAAAGGTCTCAGACAAAGGGCATGAGTTCATAAAGAATCCAACCTCTTTTATGATGTCCGAAGACCACGAGTACAATGAAGCAGAAGATGATGCCATAGTAACGGCATCGAAAGTGGGTGGAACTGCCGATGAAGCCTTAATGTCAATGTTGCGTGAGTTACGCAAAAAAGTAGCTAAGAAATTAGGTGTTCCTCCATTTGTAGTTTTTCAGGATCCTTCGTTAGAAGATATGGCGTTGAAATACCCAATTACCATTGACGAATTGACAAATACACACGGAGTTGGTGAAGGAAAAGCAAAAAAATATGGCAATGAGTTTATCGAACTTATTGCACGATATGTGGAAGATAATGACATCGTTCGCCCGGACGATTTAGTGGTAAAATCTACGGGAGTAAATTCGGCTAATAAATTATACATCATTCAGAATATAGACCGAAAATTATCACTTGAAGATATAGCGAAAGCCAAAGGATTTACAATGGATAATTTGTTGAAAGAAATGGAACAAATAGTATATTCCGGAACCAAATTAAATATCAGTTACTGGGTTAATGAAATCCTTGACGAAGACCAACAGGAAGAAATTCACGACTATTTTATGGATTCTGAATCGGATAAAATAGAAGATGCATTAAAGGAGTTCGATGGCGATTACGATATTGAGGAATTACGCCTGATGCGGATAAAATTTATAAGCGAAGTAGCTAATTAAAGAGAAGTGAGAACTTCTCTTTTTATTCTGTATATAATTCACCACGATGCGGTTTTAATGAGTCGCGAACCGGAATCATAAATTCATCCGTAACCACCATAAAAGCAATGGTATGCAGCTCATTTTTGATTTCAAAACCCGTGATATGCAATGGCAATTTTTCACGGATAATGTATTCTTTCAAATGAAGTTCGTGATGCTCGGCTGTTCTTGCTGCTGCTTCACCACGGAAATCCCAGATTAATTTTATTTGTCTCGACATACGTTAATATTTTACACATCAGTTGGTTGCTGAATAAAATTCGGTAGATTTGCCTAAAATTACTTAAAAACAAACCCATGAAACAAAAATACATTCTTTTTATGTTATTTGCCTTTATCTCTTTTAAAGGAATTTCACAAAATAATTACTCGGTAACGGCAATTCCGTTTCAGCCATTCTCAGGTACGTTGACGCCACTGGCTACTGCTGATGATAAATATTCTCAAGTCATTACCCTTCCTTTTAGCTTTGATTTCTACGGAAATACTTATAATCAGATTGTAATTAGTACCAACGGATACATTGATTTCAGAACCAATTTGGCAACTGGAAATTCGCCTTGGTCTTTTAATACCCAGATTCCAAATGCAAGTTTCCCTGTAAAAAATTCAATTTTTGGATGCTACGAAGATTTGGATAACAGCATTAGTTCTGGTGCCTTAACTTACGGAAGTTATGGATTTGCACCTTACAGGAAATTTGTTGTCTATTTTAACAATCAGCCTCATTTTAGCTGCGGAAATACGTCGATTAGTTCTTTTCAGATGATTATGAGCGAAACTTCCAATACTGTTGATGTCCAAATAATTGCAAGACAGCCCTGTGCAGCATGGAATGGCGGAAGAGGATTAATTGGCCTTATCAATACTGACGGTTTACAGGCAATTACTGCGCCTGGTAGAAACACAGGGAACTGGACTGCTTCTCAGGAAGCATGGCGTTTTTACCGTCCAGGATATTATCCTAACTATTCTTTTGTGCGTTGCGATGATGATATTGATGGTTTCCAAACCTTCGATTTATTTGTAGCTGCTAATGATCTATCTCCAGCCAATCCTTCTGCAATTAGTTTTTTTGCAGATGCAGCTTTAACGCTTCCAATACCTAATCCAACAGCATTTGTGAATACTGCTAATCCGCAAACTATTTATGCCAGCGGAAACGGCCTAGTAAAATCAGTTATTTTAAAAGTTATTGATTGCACCATTGATGCAGATAATGATAGTGTTCCTTCAGCAACCGAAGATGTAAATAATGATACCAACTTGGCTAATGATGACACTGATTTTGATGGGATTCCGAACTATTTGGACAACGATGATGATGGCGATTTAGTTTTGACAAATGTTGAATATGTTTTTGCCAAAGCAAATACTACTTCTGTGAATGCAATTTTGGATACGGATAATGATGGGATTCCAAATTATTTAGATAATGATGATGACGGAGATGGAGTACTTACTTTCAAGGAAGATTACAATCACGATGGAAACCCAGGAAACGATGACACAAATTCTAGCGGTACTCCTGATTATCTTGAATTTTCAGTTGCGCTTGGAGTTACTCCGGTTGCATTAACGAATGATGCGATAAAAGTATTCCCAAATCCAACAACGAATCTACTAAACATTCAAAATAATACAGATGATACGAATGCTTCAATCGAAATTTACTCAATCAGCGGAGCTAAAGTCAAATCATTAAAAGTAACCGAAAAATTGACTACTATTTCTGTTTCTGATTTGCAAAGTGGAGTTTATTTTGTGAAAGTAACTATGAGCAATCAGGTTGGCAATTACAAATTCATTAAAAACTAATACCAAAATAAATAAGCAGAAAAAGGTTTAGCGAAAGCTGAACCTTTTTTATTTCCACTAACTTTCATTTGTTTATTTTTGACAAAATATTATACAATGCCAACCGAACTTCAGCTCCAAGTTTCACCCCAAATAGCTGCCAATGAAAATTTGCTCTATGAGCATGTAGCTCAATTAGTTCGGGTTTCTACTAAATTGGTTCATAAAGTTGTAATTCTGAAACGTTCTATAGACGCGCGTCAAAAAGCTATTAAGGTCAATCTGAAAGTCTCCGTTTATCTGATTGATGAAAAATATACAGAACAAAAAATAGAACTTCCTAACTACGAAAATGTTTCAAATAAACAGGAAGTTATTATTGTTGGCGCCGGTCCGGCCGGATTATTCGCCGCTTTGCAGTTAATAGAATTGGGTTTGAAACCAATAGTTATCGAACGCGGAAAAGATGTTCGTGGTCGTCGGAGAGATTTAAAGGCAATCAATGTTGACCATATTGTCAATGAAGATTCTAATTATTGTTTTGGCGAAGGCGGTGCCGGAACGTATTCGGACGGGAAATTATATACGCGTTCCAAAAAGCGTGGCGATGTAGACAGAATTCTTCAATTGTTAGTTGGCTTTGGTGCTACGCCCGATATTTTAGTCGAAGCGCATCCACATATCGGAACCAATAAATTACCTCAAATCATTCAGGACATTCGAGAGAAAATTATTGATTGTGGCGGAAAAGTTTTGTTCGAAACCAGAGTGATTGATTTCATTATTAAAAACAATGAAATGCAGGGAGTCGTTATTCAAAATGGCGATAAGATTTCTGCCAATAAATTAATTTTAGCAACCGGACATTCGGCACGTGATATTTTTGAGTTACTAGACCGAAAAAAGATTTTTATAGAAGCCAAACCTTTTGCAATTGGCGTTCGAGCCGAACATCCACAGGAATTAATTGATAAAATTCAATACAGTTGCGATTATCGTGGCGAACATTTACCGCCTGCGCCTTATTCTATAGTGAAGCAAGTCAATGGTCGTGGCATGTATTCGTTTTGTATGTGTCCGGGCGGTGTAATTGCGCCTTGTGCTACAAGTCCGGGCGAAGTGGTAACCAATGGTTGGTCACCTTCAAAACGGGATCAGGCAACAGCCAATTCCGGGATTGTGGTCGAATTAAAACTGGAAGACTTCAAACCATTTGCCAAATTCGGAGCTTTATCCGGGATGGAATTTCAGAAAAGCATCGAACAAAAAGCATGGCATTTAGCAGGCGGCTCGAGCGCAAGCGAACTGGCGAAGCATACACAAAAAGTCCCGGCACAGCGAATGATTGATTTTACACAAAATAAAGTATCAGCCTCAATTCCGAAAACATCTTATGTTCCGGGCACAACTTCAGTTGAAATGGGACAGGTTTTCCCTGGGTTTTTAACTCAAATTCTGCGCGAAGGTTTTACCGAATTTGGAAAAGCAATGCGCGGTTATATGACCAATGAAGCCATTCTTCACGCGCCCGAAAGCAGAACGTCATCACCAGTTAGAATTCCACGGGACAATCAAACATTGGAACACCCTCAAATCAAAGGTTTGTATCCCTGCGGTGAAGGTGCAGGATTTGCCGGAGGAATTATTTCTGCAGCTATTGATGGCGAAAAATGTGCCTTGAAGATTGCTGAGGTTTTATAACCTCTATTCTTTGCTAAATTTTAAAGTAGTTTTTTGTATTGTGATGCCATAAATCCCATGGGCAAATTTTTCAATGGAAATACTTTCATCTGGAAAAATAGTTCCCTGTTGTACCTTTTGTCCAAGCATATTGGTGATGGTATATTCTTCTGAGTTTTGAATGCCTGAAATCCATATTTTTTCCCTACCTGGGTTTGGTGAAAGTCTTATAAAATTTGTTACATCCGCTTCCGGAGCCGAAAGTGTAGCGCCAAAAATCTGCACATAATTTTGAGCATAAGCATAAGCGGTGGTATTGCACGTAGTAACCTTATCCCAATTGATGGACCAAGTCATCATTCCGCCCAAATTAGGATATCCGCCCGTTTGATTCAAAGTATAAATGCCGGGTTTTGGACCCACACCAAGCAGATAGTTCAAAGCATCTTCAACTACAGCGGGATTTATGTAACCTCCGCCAGCCGCGCTGGAACAGGCAGGCAAACCCACCGCTACTTTATTTGCCGGCAATCCCTGAAATGAGCCACCCGCAGTTCCAAATCCCTGAATAAGGGCTTCCGTCATAGCAATAATAAAATCGGCAGTTCCCTGCGTATAAATATTTCCGTCAATACCATAAACACTGCCACTATTGTACAATTGCACATGAACATAATTTAAATCGTTTCTCAATGCATGCAACAAGGGCAGATAACCTCCCCAAATGCCACCATAAGCGGACATTCCACCTTGAACATAGGCAGTTTCAGGAGCAAAAGTCAGCATCATGTTTCGGCTGAATGAATTATAGTAATTGGTTTTTATCTGATTGATGGCATAAATTAAATTGTTACAGTCTACCGAAGTTGGATTGGCAATTGTTCCACTGGCTAAAATCGAATTACCGTGTTCAATATCAATGTCAATTCCATCAAAACCATAGGTGTTTAGAATAGCTGTCATCGAATTGATGAATGCATCCCTATTTGAATTATTATTTAAGGAAATAGACGTTGTGGCTCCACCAATGCTCAAAACTACTTTTTTACCTTGATTTTGCAGCGCTTGAATCTGGGAAATAAAAGCAGATTGACTGACACCATCGGGAACAAATTGCATTGTCATATCGGAAGAGGATGTTGGCACCGCAAACGATACACAGATAACAGTATATCGGGAATCAATTTGGTTCAACGAAATATAAGGTGCGCTGCTATCATTCCAATTGTGCCAATAGCCAATCAACACTGGATTTTGCGCTTGGGTAAAAATGTTTATGAGAAGAAAGAATGTAAGAAGTATTTTTTTCATCACTACTGTGTTTGATTAAATTAATATAACAAATATAGCAATTAAACCATCGTTTGACTGCTAGAGTTTGCTCGTGGAATTAGCTCGGCTGCAATCGATGTGAAAAATGTGCCTTCAAGTTTACAGAAGTTTTAAAGCAATCCATTTCTTTTTAACTATTACGTTTTAGTTAATTTCTTTCTTAAAACTACTGTCGAAGATAGTATTAGAATTAGTAATTTTATAAAAAATCAACTTTTATGGATACTATTCCAAGCGAATTTCAGATTACAAATTTATTACATCAGGATACATATTTAGTGGATGGCCAGTTAAAAAAATGGACAGGAGAAACTGCTGAAGTTTATTCCACGATATCCTCAACAGAAAATTATTCGCCAACATTATTAGGTTCCATTCCAACTATGGGTGAAGCAGCCGCTGAAGAAGTAGTAAAATCGGCTGTAGCTGCTTATGACAATGGACAAGGGTTGTGGCCAACGATGAAAGTCATTGACCGTATCAACTGCATGGATAATTTTGTTACCCAAATGAAAGCTGTGCGAAGTGAAGTAGTAAAATATTTGATGTGGGAAATTGGAAAATCATTACCCGATTCAGAAAAGGAATTTGACAGAACGGTCGAATATATTTATGACACGATTGAAGATTACAAACAATTGGACAGAAGTAACGCCCGATTTACCAAAAGTCAAGGCGTGAACGCCATGGTTCGCCGCGGACCCTTGGGAGTTGTGTTGTGTCTCGGACCTTATAATTATCCTTTAAACGAAACTTTTTCGTTGTTGATTCCGGCCATCATCATGGGAAATACGGTAATTTTTAAACCGGCAAAACACGGTGTTTTATTGATTTCGCCCTTGCTTGAAGCTTTTAGAAGTAGTTTCCCGAATGGCGTTATTAATATTGTTTATGGCCGAGGAAGAGAAGTGGCGTCACCAATTATGAAATCGGGGAAAGTTGATATTTTGGCTTTGATCGGAAATAGTAAATCGGCTATTGCTTTGCAGGATTTACATCCAAATAAAAACCGGTTGCGTTTGATTTTAGGATTGGAAGCTAAAAATCCAGCGATTATTTTGCCTGATGCCGATTTAGATTTGGCCATTCAGGAATGTATTATGGGAACGTTGTCCTTTAATGGCCAGCGTTGCACGGCACTTAAAATCCTTTATGTTCACGAATCAATTGCAGCTGAATTCAACCGAAGATTTATTGAGAAAGTAGATTCGCTTCCTTTTGGAAATCCATGGGAGAAAGGCGTTTCATTGACACCATTACCCGAAAAAGACAAACCTGATTATATTCAGGAATTAATTGATGATGCGACAGCTAAAGGAGCAAAAGTTATTAATGCAAAAGGAGGAAAACGTTCAGAAAACTATATTTTTCCAGCCGTTTTATTTCCAATAAATAAAGAAATGCGTGTTTACCACGAAGAGCAATTTGGACCGGTAGTTCCCATTTTGACTTTCAAGGACATTCAGGAACCATTGAACGATATGGCGGAATCCAATTATGGACAACAGGTAAGTTTGTTTGGAAAAGATATTAAAACCCTTGCGCCGCTTATTGACACTTTGGTGAATTTGGTTTGCCGCGTGAATTTAAACAGTTCCTGTCAGCGTGGTCCGGATGTGTATCCGTTTACCGGAAGAAAGGATTCTGCTGTGGGAACCTTGAGTATTCATGATGCCTTGCGTTCGTTTTCTATTCGGACGTTTGTGGCTTCTAAAGACAATGCTTATAATAATGCCATTTTACAGGAATTGCTCAATAGCAATGAATCGAATTTTATAAATACGGATTATATTCTATAATAAAAAAGTCCCGATTTTTCGGGACTTTTTTATTATAGAATTGGTTATTTCTTGATGATCTTTGAATTCTGGATACCACTTTGGGTATGTATTCTTAGTATGTAAGTTCCTTTTGTTAATTGAGTAACAGAAAATCTATGATTGTCTGATTTAACCAACTCAGAATTTACTAAGCGACCTTGAATATCAAATAATTCGATTCTATATATTTCTTCAAATGACTCAATTGTTATAATATTATCTGACGGATTTGGATATATTTTGATTTTCCTTTTGAGAATTTCAAGCTGATTAGTACCTAAGGTATAACCATCACAAGGAATAGTGTTTGGAAGAAATCGGGTTATGTAAGTACTGTCTCCCAATTGTCCGTTTCCATTAAACCCATAGGTGAAAAGATTACTATCATTATTTATTATTGTGGAAAATTCCCTGCCACAGGCCACCTTATCCCAATTGGAAGCGCTACCAATCCTAACTGGAGAAGTTACAAAGATTGGAGTGTTATTCCCAATTCCTACTTGGCCAAGATTGTTAAAACCCCATGCCCACAATGTATCGTCATTTTTTAACGCCAGGCAATGGAAATCGCCAGCAGCAATATGAACCCAATTGTTGCTAGTACCAATTTGAATAGGTGTGTATTTATCTGTTAAAGTTCCATCTCCAAGCTCACCATCACTATTTCTTCCCCATGCCCATAACGTACCGTCATTCTTTAAAGCTACAACAGTAGCAATACCAGTCGAAACTTGACTCCAATTTGTATCTGTGCCTATTTGTCTTGGCGTCAAATTGCTGATAGTTGTTCCATCTCCAAGTTGTCCATTGGAATTATCTCCCCAAGCCCACAGTGTGCCATTCGTTTTTAGACCGACTGTAAACCTGTATTTTGCTGAAATTTTGCTCCAAATAGCCGTTCCAATTTGCGTAGGTTGATTTACTGTATTAATGGTCCCATTACCCAATTGTCCATAGCCATTATTGCCCCAACCCCAAAGCGTTCCATTGGATTTTATTGCCATTGTATAGCCGTTTCCGGCACTGACTTTACTCCAGTTTGTTTCAGTGCCTATTTGGCGCGGAGTATATTCAACACTGTTTATTGGTCCATATCCAAGAACATAATTGAGATTGTGCCCCCATGACCAAATTGTACCATTTGTTTTTATTCCCAATGAATGTTCGTCGCCTGCTGATATTTCCATCCAATCATTATCAATTCCAACTCTGTTAGGGACATTTCTATTAACAGCAGGATTTCCAGTTCCAAGGTTGCCAAAATCACCATATCCCCAAGCATATATTGAACCATCATTTTTTATTGCTAATGAATGCTTAGTACCACACTCAATTTTATTCCAACAGTTAGTAGCTAAACAAACTCCTATAGTTGTCGGTGTATTTCTATTAGTAGTTGTTCCATTGCCAAGTTGGCCAATATCATTTTTGCCCCATGACAATATTGCCCCGTCATTTTTAATAGTAATTGTCTGATATCCGTTCGCTGAAATTTCCACCCAATTTGTTTCTGTTCCTATTTGTGTTGGAGCACTTTTGTCGATAGTTGTGCCATCACCCAGTTGACCAAATAGGTTTAAGCCCCAAGACCAAAGCGTACCATCTGTTTTTAGCGCTATTACATGTCCAATTCCTGTAGTAATTTTGCTCCAATTGGTTCCAAAACCGATTTGCATTGGAGTATATCGTTCTACATTAGTTCCGTCGCCAAGCTGCCCGCTACTGTTATTACCCCATGTCCACAAGGTACCATCAGCTTTTAAAGCTACAGTAAAATATGCTGCTGAAGATATTTGAGTCCAATTGGTATTGGTTCCAATTTGTACGGGAGTATTTTTATCTGTATTTGTACCATCGCCCAACTGCCCATCACCATTATTTCCCCAAGCCCAAAGTGTCCCATTCGTTTTTATCGCCACTGAATGATTAAATCCAGCACTGACTGTGCTCCAATTTGAGTCACTTCCAACTTGATAAGGTTGTGCTACATTGGTAACGTTCAGAGTTCCGGTTTGACCATAGTTATTATATCCCCAGGCCCAAAGCGTACCATCATTCTTGATTGCCATGGTATATTCTTCTCCACCAGAGACTTGAGTCCAATCGTTGTCGCTACCAACTCTTTGGGGAAAATTTGTGACACCGTTGATAAAGCCTAATCCGAGTTCCCCACGGTAATTTGAACCCCACGCCCATAAGCTTCCATCATTCTTCAACGCCATTGCATGATAATGACCCGAATCAATGGAATTCCAGTCCGTAAAAGTGCCAACAGGAGTTGGAGAGCTTTTGTTAACGTTACTTGCATCTCCAATTTGACCATAATAATTTGATCCCCATGACCAAATCCGACCGTCACTTTTCATGGCAACACAATGGGTGTTACCCATGCTGACTTTACTCCAGCATTGGCAAAAGAATTGGTTAACCCCAAAAAGCGTAAAAAGAAGCAATAGGTAGTATTTTTTCTGTAATTGTAATGATATCATCATATAGATTAGTTTACTTTGTTTTATTGATTGTTTCTTCATATCGCTCAGATACTTTTTTCCAATTGATTATTTTGAAGAAGTTGTCGATATATCTTTTGCGTTTGTATTGATAATCTAAGTAGTAGGCGTGTTCCCAAACATCGAGATTTAAAATTGGTGTGCCCGAAACGATTTGTTTTGGCATCAAAGGATTATCTTGATTTGGTGTGCTGGTTACCTGTAATTTGCCTGTTTTATCAACAACCAACCACGCCCAACCAGACCCAAATTGTTTATCGGCAGCATCAGAAAATTGTGTTTTAAATAGGTCAAATGAACCAAAATCACGGGTAATAAGTGAAGCCAACGTGTCTTTAGGCTTTCCGCCTGATTTCGGTGACATGCCTTCCCAAAACAAACTGTGATTATAATAACCACCCGCATTATTTTTTAAATCGGGATTGCTTCCATCACATTTTTTTAAGATGTCTTCGATACTTAAGTCAGTTAGCGTTGGATCTTCAGCAACTAACTTATTTAGGTTGTTTGTATAAGTCAAATAATGTTTGGAATAATGCATTTCCATGGTCAGTATATCAATACTTGGTGAAAGCGCATTGTATTCGTATGGTAATTTTACCAATGAGAATTCTCCATCGCTCGCGCTTACATCATCAGGCTGGCCAATAGTGATTTTTTCTTCGGCTGATGGCAAAGGAACCTCTACAACTTCAGTAAGTTTTTTTCTTTTACAAGAAGGGAGCAATAGTATAAAAGAAAAGCATAATACTATTGTAAACACATTTTTACTCACTATTGAAAAGTTTGTCTTTAATTGGTGTTCGTGAACCTGCGGTTTCATAGGGTTATTTTTTATTTGCAATTTCGTTAATTGCTTCGATATAAAGCTCTTTAGCTTTGTCAGTTGATAAATGGCTGATTTGCATCCAGGCATTCGTTTTAAATGCATTTCGCAAGTCAAATTCGGAAGAGTAATCATAACTTATAGTGCCAAAGGAAGCTTGTTTATAATAGGCATATAATCGCAATTGCACATCTTGTGGAAGTTCAGATTGTGACATTTTTGAAGCAGTTTCTACTGCTTCCTGAAATCGAATATCTAATTCTTTTTCATCCATTTATTATTAGGCTTTTGACGTAATAACCGTTTGGTTCCCAACAGCGTTTTGTTGAAGTGAAACTTCTATTTTGGTTCCTAACGGAAAAAACATATCGACTCTTGAGCCAAATTTAATAAAACCGGCATCATCGCCCTGACGAACCTGCATTCCTTCTTCGGCATAGTTTACAATCCTGCGTGCCAAAGCACCGGCAATTTGGCGATAAAGGATTTCGCCAAAAACCCTGTTTTCAATGACAACAGTTGTTCTTTCGTTTTCTGTACTTGCTTTTGGATGCCAGGCAACCAAATATTTTCCCGGATGATATTTGCTGTATTTTATCTTTCCGCTAACCGCATAACGAGTTACATGCACATTTATTGGCGACATAAAAATAGAAACCTGTACCCGTTTGTCCTTGAAATATTCTTCTTCAAATACTTCTTCAATAACGACTACTTTTCCATCAACAGGAGCAACGACTACTTGATCGTTTGCTTCTATTTTTCTGTTAGGATTTCTGAAAAATTGTAAAATCAGTAATAGAAAAACCAAAGCTGCAATTTGAATAGTTTTTTCAAACCAGAGTATCGAAGTCAATTTTGGTGCAAACAGCGTAAGTATTACCGTTACTGTTGTTGCTATTAAAATAATTTTTCCGCCTTCTTTATGAAACATATTTTAAGATATATAAGATTTGATAAAATAAAAAAACAAATGGTGCTACAAATATAATACTATCCAACCGATCTAGAATACCACCATGACCGGGCATTATATTTCCGCTGTCTTTTACACCTGCGATTCTTTTAAATTTTGATTCGATTAAGTCACCTAAAGTACTAAATATACTGATAATTATCGGACTTATTGTCCAAATAAAAATGGAACCGCCAATATAAAATTTTGAAATTAAAATTCCTGCAATTATCGAAAACAGCATGCCTCCAAAAAAGCCTTCAACGGTTTTCTTTGGAGATATTCTTTCAATCAGCTTGTGTTTTCCTATTGATTTCCCCACAATATAGGCAAAGGTATCATTAGTCCAGATTAGGATAAAGATGCTTATTATAATTTGGGGATTAAAGCCATACCTTCCAAATGGAATCTTGGTAATTAAAATAAATGGAAAAATCACATAACCGATTACGTAAATGTATTTTGAGAGTTTATCAATTTTGCTTTTTTTGGAAACGAGAAGCAGATGCAGACATTTAACAGAAACAAACAGGGTTGCTAATAAAAGCAAAACGTCATTGGTTTGGCTTATTTTAAATTGAGTAGCTAAAGAATAAGTAAAAGCGCCAAAAAGAAGAGGAAGAATTGGGTTTAGGTTAACCAACCGGCAAAACTCATAAATTGCAATCAGCATAAATATTCCAAACAGGACATAAAAGCTGGTAACCGAGTAAGAAGTAGCAATTATAAGCAATACGACATAAACTACACCAGATAATAATCTCTTTAGCGATTCATTCATTTTATAAATCTTCTAGAAGCAGAAGATACAAGTTCTTCGCAGTGCTTCCATATTGAAGAAAGTCTTCATCTTTGGCTTTCTCAAAATATTTTATAGTGGTAATATTTGTTGGATAGTCTTTTTCGTATTTCTTTT
>JAYURX010000016.1:0-5649 GCA_043755965.1 Flavobacterium sp.
CGGTAAAAGCGCTAAACAAAGCCTTGCTGATATCGAATTATGACATTCAAAACTGGGATATTCCCGATAATTATCTTTGCCCGCCAATTCCTGGAAGAGCTGATTATATTCATTATATCGCCGATTTATTGGCAACGACAAACAACGGAATTATTCCAGAAGGTGAAACTATTGTTGGTTTGGACATTGGCATTGGTGCCAATTGTATTTATCCAATCATTGGAAACTCAGCTTATGGATGGAGTTTTGTTGGAACCGACATTGATGAAAAAGCGCTTCAGAACTGCAAAAAAATCATAACGGACAACCCAAAACTGATTGATGCTATCAGTCTGCAATCACAAATAGAAGCTCGATTTGTTTTCAAAAATATTATTCTACCCGAAGATAAATTTGCCTTTACCATTTGCAATCCGCCTTTTCATTCATCACCCGAAGAAGCTGCAAAAAGTGCCTTAAGAAAAGTTAATACATTAGATACTAAGAAATCCGAAAAGCCTATCTTAAACTTTGGTGGTCAAAACGCTGAGTTGTGGTGTAAAGGAGGCGAATTGGGTTTCATCACCCAAATGATTTATGAGAGTGTCAAATATCCAATGCAGTGTTTGTGGTTTACAACATTGGTATCCAAAAAAGACAATCTAAAAAATATCTACAAATTGCTAAACAAAGTTGGCGCTGTAGAAATACAGACTATAGATATGGCTCAAGGCCAAAAGATAAGCCGTATTGTCGCCTGGACATTCCAATCTGCGAAACAACAACAACAAATGCTTAATTCCCTCAACTTATGAGTAATCCCAAAATAGAAATCCTTAAAACCGAAGTGCTTTCGGATAATTGGTATACGCTAAGAAAAATAACCTACAACTATCTCAAAAAAGATGGCCACTGGGAAACACAATCCCGAGAAGCTTATGACAGAGGAAATGGCGCAACGATTTTGCTATATAACAAAAGTAGTAAAAGTGTAATTCTGACACGACAATTCAGATTGCCAACTTATTTGAACGGAAACGAAAGCGGTATGATGATTGAAGCCTGCGCCGGATTATTGGACAAAGACAACGCCGAAGAATGCATCAGAAGAGAAACCGAAGAAGAAACAGGTTATAAAATTTCATCAGTTGAAAAAGTATTTGAAGTCTATATGTCACCGGGTTCGGTAACGGAAATTGTTCACTTATTTGTCGCCGAATATACCAAGGACATGAAAGTCAATGATGGCGGCGGAATGGCTGATGAACAGGAAAATATTGAAGTTTTGGAATTTGATTTTGATACTGCTTACAACATGATAAAAACAGCCAAAATAAAGGATGCAAAGACAATTATGCTTTTGCAATATGCTAAAATCAATAACCTAATAGAATAGTTTTTTTTACTTCGTGAAAATGATTTCTTTTGATTAAATTTGTTTAAACACATTTCTTATGGGCACAATCGAATTAAAAAATATTATAAAATCAAGAATCGACAGTATTACTGATAATGATTTTTTAAATGCTTTGAATATAATTTTATTATCAAAGACTCGAGATATAATTATACTTTCTGAAGAAGAAAAACTTGTCATAAGAAAATCTCAAAAAGAATATTCGGAAGGTAAATTTCAAACAAATGATGCTGTCAATGAAGAAATGGAAAAATGGTTGCGAGAAGAATAATTTGGACTACAGCTGCAAAATTACAACTACAAGAAATTTTTGAGTATTTTAATTCTAGGAATATGAGCAAATTATATTCTTTAAAATTAAATAGAATTATTCAAACTGAGTTAAAATCGTTACTCCTTCAATCAAATATTGGAAAAAAAACCGACATCATAAATGTTCGTGGCTTATTGATTGAAAACTATTTTGTCTTTTATGAAATTAATCAGAAAGACATAGTAATACTTTCCGTTTGGGACACAAGGCAAAACCCTGAAAACCTTAAAATGTAATGAAATTCCAAGTCGTATCCGAATATAAACCTACCGGCGATCAACCTCAGGCTATTGAGAAACTTTCCAATGGCATTATCAATGGTGATAAATACCAAACTTTATTAGGTGTTACCGGTTCAGGGAAAACGTTTACCGTTGCCAATGTGATACAAAACATTGATAAACCGACTTTGGTTTTGGCACATAACAAAACATTAGCGGCGCAGTTATACTCTGAATTTAAGCAGTTTTTTCCAAATAATTCGGTGCAGTATTTTGTTTCGTATTACGACTATTACCAACCCGAAGCGTTTATTCCCGTTACGGGAACTTATATTGAGAAAGATTTATCCATTAACGAAGAGCTGGAAAAGCTGCGTCTGAGCACTACTTCTGCCCTGCTTTCGGGTCGTCGAGACATTATTGTCGTTTCGTCGGTTTCCTGTTTGTATGGAATTGGAAATCCGGTAGAATTTCAGAAAAATGTCGTTTCGATTGCCAAAAATGAAATTATTTCGCGAACCAAATTATTACACCGCTTGGTGCAGAGTTTATATTCCAGAACCGAAGCTGATTTTACGCCAGGAACTTTCCGAATTAAAGGCGACACGGTTGATATTTTTCCTAGTTATGGCGATGAACCGTATCGTGTACATTTTTTTGGTGATGAAATTGAAGAAATAGAAGCCTTTGATAATAAGAGCTCTAAAGTTTTGGAGAAATATGATAAACTAAACATTTATCCCGCCAATATGTTTGTCACGTCGCCGGATGTATTACAATCCGCTATTTGGGACATCCAACAGGATTTGGTAAAACAAGTCGATTATTTTAAAGAGATTGGCAAACACCTGGAAGCAAAACGTTTGGAAGAACGCACCAATTTTGATTTGGAAATGATACGCGAATTGGGCTATTGCTCCGGAATTGAAAACTATTCCCGCTACTTAGACCGACGTCTTCCGGGAACAAGGCCTTTCTGCCTACTCGATTATTTCCCAAAAGATTATCTGATGGTTGTGGATGAAAGCCACGTTACGATTTCGCAGGTTCATGCTATGTATGGCGGCGACAGAAGCCGTAAAGAAAACCTGGTGGAATATGGTTTCCGATTACCTGCTGCGATGGATAACCGTCCGTTGAAGTTTGAAGAATTTGAAGGCATGCAGAATCAGGTAATTTATGTTTCGGCAACACCTGCTGACTACGAATTGGAAAAGTCGGAAGGAATTTATGTAGAACAGGTTATTCGTCCAACAGGATTATTGGACCCAATTATAGAAGTTCGTCCGAGTCTGAACCAAATTGACGATTTAATTGAGGAAATACAGGTACGGTGTGAAGCCGACGAACGTGTTTTGGTGACGACTTTAACCAAAAGAATGGCAGAAGAACTGACTAAATATTTAACCAAAGTTTCCATTCGATGCCGTTATATCCATTCGGATGTGGATACTTTGGAACGTGTGGAAATCATGCAGGATTTGCGTAAAGGTTTGTTCGATGTATTGATTGGCGTGAATTTATTGCGTGAAGGATTGGATTTACCCGAAGTGTCGCTGGTTGCCATTCTCGATGCCGATAAAGAAGGTTTCCTGCGAAGCCATCGTTCGTTGACGCAGACCGTCGGCCGTGCCGCGCGAAACGTAAACGGAAAAGCCATTATGTATGCCGATAAGATTACCAACAGCATGCAAAAAACGATTGACGACACCAATTATCGCCGTGAGAAACAAACTGCTTACAATACGTTACATGGATTGGAACCGACAGCACTGGTCAAAAGTTTAGGAAGCGCGTTGGGCAGTAACTCAGTTTCTACGCAATACTTTGAAGACAAAATTGCCAAAGCCGCCGAACCCGAAAGTTTGTATTTATCTAAGCCGGAAATAGAAAAGAAAATCCGTGACGCCCGAAAAGCCATGGAAAAAGCTGCAAAGGAATTAGACTTTATGCAAGCAGCCAAACTGCGTGATGAAATTAAGAGTTTGCAGGAAAGGACTGTTTAGCTGCAAACCACTACTTTAAATTTAAAAATGAATTACGATTTTAGAAAAGCTGCAATATCAGATATATCTCAAATATGGGTTATTATCCAGCAAGCAATTGTGCGAAGAAAAAATGATGGAAGTCAGCAATGGCAGGACGGCTATCCTAATGAAAGCATCATACAACAGGACATTGAAAAAGGCATAGGCTACGTATTAACTGACGGAGATACGATTTCAGGTTATGCTGCCATTCTTTTCAATGATGAACCTGCCTATGAAAATCTAAAAGGAACATGGCTGACCAACGGGGAATTTGCAGTAGTGCACAGAGTTGCCATTTCAGATGACTATTTGGGTAAAGGTTTGGCTCAGAAAATTTTCCTTTCTACTGAGGATTTAGCACTAGATAACAACATCTTTAGCATTAAAGTAGATACTAATTTTGACAACATCCCGATGCTGAAAATTTTAGAAAAGTTAGGATATATCTATTGTGGAGAAGTGACATTTAGAGGTGGTGTCAGAAAGGCTTTTGAGAAAAAATTGCTTAAATAAATACTTTTATGAAAACAGAAAATTTAAAAGATGGCGACCAATGTAAAGTAATCGGAGGAACGCATACTGGTATATCTGGTACGGTTAGAGACATCAACACCAGTAAAACAGGTCATATTACCATTACTGTTGAACAGGAAAATGGTGTCCGATTTAAAACGCTTGGAAAGAATGTGGTTATTATTTAATTCAGCTGCTCTTGGAAAACTTCCAATAAAAAGGCAGCGGAAATCATTCTGTTCGGAGAATCTACCATGGCTTTTAAAACACGCCTGATAGCGTGAGGATTTAGTCCCATATTGATACCAATTTCGTGGATTTTGACATGTTCGCGTTCGTGTAAAACGCCGTCACAATGCATCAGTAAAGCCAAACGGTAAAATTGTTGGATGCGTTCAAATTCAGATTTTATGACAATAGGATATTCCTCCTGATGAAACAGTCTTTTGAAATCGGCTTTATCTACCTGAAGTTCTTCGGCAATCATAGTCAAAAAAAGATATTCTCTTTCATGCAATCTTCCGTCAACAACAGAAAAAGCAATCATTTCATTTAAAAGGGCTAATCTTTCTTTGTAATCGTTCATGCCGTTTTTATAATTTTTTTGCTAAAATATAATTTTTATGAATATAATAATGATTTTTTTAATATTGAGGCTATTATTTTTTATCTAATTTTGCTTTCTTAATTCACTAGCTATGAAAACATTTAAAATACTTCTTTTCTGTTTATTATTTACTTCCGTAAGCGGATATTCACAAGGCAATTACCGTCAAAACAATAATAATAGCATCAACAACAGAGATTATAGTAATGAACCCAAAAAACCTTCTGCTGAGGAAATTGAAGAATCCAGAGCCAAACAACTTGACAAAATTATCGAAAAATTAAAAATAGAATTGACCCTTGATGCGCTTCAGGTAATTGCCATCAAAAACGAAATTGCATCAAACATGAAAAATGTTGATATTATTGTAAAAAAAGAAATGTCTGAAGAAGATAAAAAAGTTGAAATACAAGCACTAATGGACAAATCAGAAGTAACTATTAATTCTTACTTAAATAAAGTCCAAAAAGAAAAATACAAAGTTTTTATAGAAGAAAGTAAAATCGGTAAAAAAGACAAAAAGGGCAAAAAGACTCGAGGCACCCGAGCCAAAAGCGAACGGAGCGAAG
>JAYURX010000017.1:0-5649 GCA_043755965.1 Flavobacterium sp.
GTATAAAAAATAACCGCCAAAAATGAAGCTAGGAAAGCCGTAATCATTGATAATTTATAATTTTTAATACTTGAATTTGAATGGATTTCATAAAATAAATTATTTAATATAATTTAACTTTGCAAAGAAACGCAAGTACTAAATTATACATTTTTTCTAATTTCCTTAACATTTGCGATTTTATTATTAAAACTAAACTATGACTATTAACTTAAAAAATGGTGTCGCCAAGGTGCTTTTTGGTATGAAACAAAAAGATGTTGAATTGCTTTATGGTAAACCAAATAAACAATATAACGATGAAGACCATAACATTATCTGTTTGTATAACAACCAAAAACTGAGTCTGACCTTTTATGAAGACGAAGGATTTCGTTTGGGTTATATTATCTGCTCACATCCGGAAGCAACCATTTTGGATAAAAAAGTCATGGGAAGAAATATAGAAGTTGTTAAAGCTGAATTACCTTTTAAATCCTGGACAAAAGAAGAATTTGACACGACCGAGAATCACTTCAATGAAAGCCATTGGCTGATTCTGCAATCAGAATATGATGATGTAATTCGAGTTGAAATTGGCGCAATTATCAACGATAATGATGAATTTGATTGGAAATTTTAGTGTAGTACCTACTAAACAGTTCGTAGTCCTTAGTTTTAAATGCTAAGTACTAATCACTAAGTACTCATTACTAGTCAAATAATCTCGGCGCTTAGTCCAGCCTCCAAAAGTTGCGTGCATTGTGGCTTTAGTTCATCAAAGGAGCCTGTTTTTACCGTACATTTCCCTTTGTAGTGAACCAGAATTGCGCATTGTTCTGCTTGTTCCGAAGAATGGTTACAAACACGGATTAACGTGTCAATCACATGGTCAAAAGTGTTGACGTCATCATTAAACAATACAATTTCGTGGTTAATTCCAATTTGTTCTTCGACTAAAACGTCCTCCTGAACTTTTTCAATAGTACTCATTTCATTTCGTTTTGCATGCTCTGAAAGTAGCAGCTGCTAATTTACATATTTCAAGGAAACCCAATTGTTTCTTTCAAATTTTTTAACAAAAATCAATCCTTTTTCGGTGCAGGACTCGTTAATAAAAGGTTTGTCTTCATTGTAGAATCCACTTAATAAAAGGATACCGTTTTTATTTAAACAATCAACGTATTGCTGCATATCGTTTAGCAATATGTTGCGATTGATATTGGCTATAATCAAATCGTAATTTTTTCCTTTAAGCAAAGAAGCATCGCCTTCGTATACAGTTATTTCATGACAATTATTGCGATCTGCATTTTCGATGGAATTTAGATAACACCAGTTGTCAATATCGATAGCATCAATAGGTTTAGCACCTTTCATTTCGGCAAGAATAGCCAAAATTGCTGTTCCGCAACCCATGTCTAACGTTTTCATATTCGTCACATCAGTTTCTAAAAGATGTTGAATCATCATATGAGTTGTTTCGTGATGACCCGTTCCAAAACTCATTTTAGGTTCAATAACAATATCAAATTCGGCATTTTTTTTTGGGTGAAATGGTGCGCGAACATGGCATTTTCCATCTACATCAATAGCTTCAAAGTTCTTTTCCCATTCTTCATTCCAATTCACCTGGTTGATTTCTTCCACGGTATAGGAAATGGTAAATTCGGGAGAAGTTAAAAGATAGATATCGTCAAGAATATCTTCAGTGCAAAGATCTTTTTGAATATAAGCACTAAATCCATTATCGGTTTCGAGGAAACTTTCAAATGGTTTTTCGCCTAATTCTGCTATTAAAATTTCGGAACCGGGTTCTTTGGGTTCAACCGAAAAATGATACCCTAAATAGATATTTGACATTGTTAATTTTTTTCAAAGGTAACAATCGCTGACCTTACTATAAAGTCATTTGGGCAAAAAAATTAATCATCTGTTTTGGCAACAGTTTTTAAACTGGCATTGGGAATTTCATCTGGGTTTACATTGAAAATCATCAACCTGCTATAGCGTTTTCCCTCAGCATCATAAAGATAGGTGATGGTATTCTCTTTTGGATTGTAGGTCAGTTTCGCTTTCATAAATTTGGAGCGTATAAACCAAGTTCCTTCAACTTCACTGGTTTGTGCGAATTCAACTATAGAACCATGATGCAATCGCACCTGGCCGTTATCGTACATGCTGATTACGATGTAACCATTAGTTTTTGAACCGATTTCACGAATATCGATAACAGAGTTTTCATATTCGGTTTCTTTGAGTTCATATTTTTCAAACTCTTTGTTCCAAACATAATATTTTCTTGAATCGGATTGAAACCGTTTCTGTATATCAACTTGCGCGTAAGTACTCATTGAGAATAGGAGTACAAGATATAGGGCGAATCTTGTTTTCATTTAATTTTGACTTTAATTAGGAAGTAAAAATAAAATGAAAATTCGATTAAATGCACAAAAAATCGTTAAAATGCATTTTAGTTATAAAAAAAGTAAAATAAACCTTTCAAATTAATGGACAAGTTCAAATTATAACATTATTTTTCTTATATCGAATTGACAATCAAGGCAAAGTCTGTTGCTTTTAATGCGGCGCCTCCGATTAATCCACCATCAACATCTGGTTTTGAGAAAATTTCCTTCGCATTATCAGGCTTTACACTTCCGCCATAAAGTATGGAAACATCTTCGGCAATAGTACTTTCAAAGCGTTGCCTTACAGTTTCTCTAATAAATCGGTGCATTTCCTGTGCTTGGTCCGGTGACGCAGTTTCCCCTGTTCCAATAGCCCAAACGGGTTCATACGCTAAAATAATTTGTTCCCAATCATTATCTTTAATATGAAACAGACCGTCACGCAATTGATTCTCCACAACATTAAAGTGTTGGTTATTTTGTCGGTCTTTTAATTCTTCGCCAAAGCAAAAAATAACCGTCATATTATGTTTTAAAGCCGTCGTTACTTTATCTGCCAATATAAAATCGGTTTCATGAAAATAAGCACGACGCTCAGAATGACCAATAATTACAATATTCACTCCGATACTTTTAAGCATATCAGCTGAAATTTCACCGGTATAGGCGCCACTTTCAAACTGACTCATGTTTTGTGCAGCAACCGCAATATTTGTAAATTCCAAATGATCAACCGCTGAGGCAAGGTTAATGAATGTTGGCGCAACAATAATTTGTGCTTCAACATCATGAGGTAATTTATCAATTAATTCATTTAATAAATCCTCTGTTTCTTCTGCATTTTTGTGCATTTTCCAATTACCTGCAACAACTTTTTGTCTCATTATTCTAGATTTTTTAATTGCGCGTTAATTTTATCAAAATCGGTTTCAACGGCGCGATAAATTACTATTTTACCCCTTTTATCAAGAATAATATATCTCGGAATCCAATCTAAATTTATTGATGTTCCAAATTCCCCTTTCATTCCGTCGGTTGCCCAATAATGGTCGCCTTTTAATTCGTGTTTTTCAATTCCAGCCTGCCATTTATCAAAAGCTTTGTCCATTGAAATAAAGACATAATCAACATTTGGATTGTTTGCCTGCATTTCTTTTACTTTTGGCATTGCTTTTATACAATCGCCACACCACGAAGCCCAAACTTCAATCACAGTAACTTTTCCGTTGTGTTTTTTTAAAATTTCCTTAAATGAAATATCTTTGTTTTCGGTAGTAATTAATTTTTTGGATAATGCTTTTTTTGAAAATGTGTCGTTCTCACAATTTGAAAATGCATAACCGATAAATATTGCTACTATGCATAAGACTATTTTTTTCATAGTTTCTTTATTGAATTTGGAGCTAAATGAATTAATCAGGATTTTGTTCTTTTTTTTGATCTTTCAGATAAAACAACTTGTGTTTTTTTCTTCTGCGCTCGCGTCTTTCCTGTTGCTTCTTATAATCATAAAGATATTTTAAAATAAAAAACACACCAATAATTGAAGAAAACACAAGTGCACTTCCGAGAAGTATATAAACGGTATTCCCTAATGGAGGATCTTCCATTGTAGAAATGTAATTCAAAACGTAGTAACCCACAATAAATACTACAACACAAGCGCCAATACCCATGAATATCTTTTGGCGTAATTTTGTGGATAAGATATAATTAAGCATAATCTAAATTTTAATATTTAAAAATAGTAAAAAGATAAATAAAACAGATTTATTTTTTTAGTTCGGAAAATGGTTTGTTAATTAATATTTGATAATCAACCGGGTCAAATTTATTATCAGTAGTGCCATAGTAATATTTGTATTCATTTCCGTTCCATAAATATTTCACGCCTGGCGTGTCTTTTCCTGAACCTAATACTTTCCAAAAAGGGATAACTTCAATTATGTTGTATGGATATTCGGCGCCGGCAAATTTAAAAAAGTCCGGAATCAAATCAGCTTCTTCGTTCATAAAGATAATCGAAATTTCTGGAAAATTCTTATCTTTTAGCCTCAATTCTGTCAATTCTTTTGCCGCTACACGACAATGGTCACAGCCAGGCACAAAAAAACAAAGTGTTTTTCTACCGTTATCAATCTTAGAAAAATATTGCGCATAACCTGACTTGTGTTTTGCAGGTTCGTTGATTTCGGGTTTTACATTGGTTTTTACTGCCTCAACTTTCTTCACAGTATCTTTTGAAATTAAAATTGCTGTAGTGTCTATAGTTGCCGCTTGAACGGTATCATTAATTGTTTCTTCAGGTGTTGATACCTCAAAGCCACTTGTCGGTGGCTGTATTGGCGCCAACATAAAAATAGCCAAAATTGTGGCAAAAAGAACTGTGGTCAAAACCCAAAAGTTTCCATCTTTGGTTTCTTTAGGCAACAAATAATAGAGGTACGCCAAGAGTCCGACCGCTACCACATTTTTGATAATGGCTTCTATTGGAGTCATGGGTATAAGTTCACCAAAACAACCGCAGTTTCCACTATTTCCGCCACTTAAAAAAGTGACATAGCTCAAATGGCCAATAAAAACTAATAATAGCAGAATGGTAACCGGAATAACAAACTTCCGTAAATAGTTTTTTTGCAACAATAAGAATCCTAGTGCCAATTCAATCCCGATCAGTGTTCGGGAAAAATAAGGTGCAAAGCCTTCGGAGAATCCCATAGTATATAGCTGCTTAACTTCAAAAGTTGAAATCGCAAAATACGGGGAATCCAATAAATGACTTTTAGACAGCTTAGCTAAAGCAGAAAGTATAAAAAGAACAGCTACAATAATTCTCAGAGTCCAGGCAATAGTGTTTTTTGATGTTTTCATAGTTTACTTTTTGTCACCCTGACGCTCTCGAAGCTTCGGGAGAAGGGTTATTGTCCAAATTTCATTAAAATTAAAGCAAAAACAGAGTAATTTATCATGTCCTGATAGTTAGCATCAATACCTTCAGAAACCAAAGTTTTTCCTTTATTGTCTTCGATTTGCTTTACGCGAAGTAACTTTTGCAGTATCAAATCAGTCAGCGAACTAACCCGCATTTCGCGCCAGGCTTCACCATAATCATGGTTTTTGTCTTCCATTAGCGATTTTGTAGCTGCAATTTTTTCATCGTATAGTTGAATTGCTTTAGCCGCATCTAAATCCGGTTGGTCAACTACGCCCAACTCCAATTGGATTAATGCCATGATTGAATAGTTGATAATTCCAATGA
>JAYURX010000018.1:0-13964 GCA_043755965.1 Flavobacterium sp.
ACAAATTCGTTTTCTAACGTGGTGAAATTCTGTTTTGCAGAAGGTAAAGTTGCAGAATAAGCAAAGCTGCCCAAAGTGCCCTGAAGTTTTTGAATCTTAACTGAATCAGCAACAGCAGTATCTGTAGTGGTTTTATTGGTTTCTTTTGGAGTTGTCGCCACAGTTGGCTCTGCTGCTTTCTCTGTTTTGGCTTTTTCCTGTTGCTCTTTCTCTGCGTCATTGCTGTTATACATCATCCAAACGATGATAACGAAAATCAAACCAAAACCGATAATTGTATTAAAATCAAATTTCTTTTCTTCCATAATAATGCTGTCCCGAATGTTCGGGATTATTTCAGTTCTTATTTATTTTTATGTCTTACCATTGCGGCCACAAAGCTAACAAAAATTGGGTGTGGATTTGCAACGGTGCTCTTATATTCCGGATGGTATTGAACGCCTATGAAAAAAGGGTGGTTTTGTAATTCTACGATCTCAACCAATCCTGTTTCCGGGTTAATTCCTGAACAAATCAATCCTGCTTTTTCTAATTGTTTTCTGTATTCATTATTAAACTCATAACGGTGACGGTGACGCTCCTGAATTTGACTGCTTTGATAAATTTGATGTGCCAATGTACCATCAGCAATATCACATTTCCATGAACCCAAACGCATTGTTCCTCCTTTATCAGTAATGTTTTTTTGCTCTTCCATGATAGAAATAACAGGATCTTTTGTATCCTCATTCATCTCTGTCGAATTCGCATTTTTCAAACCCAAAACATTTCTCGAATATTCAATAACCGCCATCTGCATTCCAAGACAAATTCCGAAAAATGGAATATTGTTTTCACGTGCATAACGAACCGTATCTATTTTCCCTTCAATTCCACGACCGCCAAACCCAGGAGCAACTAGTATGCCGTCTAAACCCTGAAGTTGTTCTTCTGCCGTTTTGGCATCCAGGTATTCAGAATGAATGGAAATCACATTCACTTTGGTTTGATTTGCTGCACCGGCATGAATAAATGACTCTAAAATAGATTTATAGGAATCCTGTAACTCAACATACTTCCCAACCAAACCAACATTAACCGTTTGTTTTGGATGTTTCAGTCTGTGCAGGAAAGTGTTCCAGTTTTTTAAATCGGGAGCTGCTTTTTTTGGTAAGTTTAATTTCTTCAAAGCAACTACATCCAAACCTTCATCAAGCATCAAATTTGGCACTTCATAAATCGTAGAAGCATCAATAGACTGGATAACCGCTTCGCGTTTTACATTGCAAAACAAGGCTAACTTTTGACGCAATTCATCTGATAATTCGTGCTCGGTTCTACAAACCAAAATATCAGCCTGAATTCCACTTTCCATTAAAGTTTTAACCGAATGTTGCGTTGGTTTTGTTTTTAATTCTCCGGCTGCAGCCAAATAAGGAATCAATGTTAAGTGAACTACAATACTATTGTGCTCGCCTAATTCCCAAACCAATTGACGCACCGATTCGATATAGGGCAATGACTCAATATCTCCGACTGTTCCTCCTATTTCTGTAATTACAATATCAAAATCGCCTGACTTCCCAAGCAATTGCATACGTTCCTTAATTTCGTTGGTAATATGAGGAACAACCTGAACGGTTTTACCCAAAAATTCGCCTCTTCGTTCTTTTTCAATTACCGAAAGATAAACTCTTCCTGTGGTAACATTGTTCGCCTGCGAAGTAGGAACATTTAAAAATCGTTCATAATGCCCTAAATCCAAATCGGTTTCTGCGCCATCATCCGTCACAAAACATTCTCCATGTTCATACGGATTTAACGTTCCCGGATCAACATTGATGTAAGGGTCAAATTTTTGAATGGTCGTTCGATAGCCTCTTGCCTGTAGTAACTTGGCCAGAGACGCTGCGATGATTCCTTTTCCCAAGGAAGAAGTCACACCACCGGTAACAAAAACGTATTTTGTCTGATTCATTTTTTTGTAGTTGCTGTGTTGTAGTTGTTGTAAAAAACGAGGCAAAAATACAATTAAAATTGGATTGTTAGATCGTTAGATCGTTAGATTTTTAGAAAAGAAAAAATCCAGGCATCTAACTTGTCTAAGCAGTCTATCAATCTAATAATCTTTCTTAGGATATTGTTTTTTGATATTCCGAACCAATTCTTCCAAACCGTTTAGTTTAAGTTCGTAAACAAGTTGCAGTTGCTCGCCGAGTTGCCCTTTTGGAAAACCTTTTTGGCTGTACCAAACCACATAATATTCGGGCAAATCTATCAAATAATAGCCTTCATACTTACCGAAAGGCATTTTAGTATGAGCAAGCTTTATGAGGAGGAGTTGTTGTGGGTTCATTTATACGAAAGATGAAAGAAAATAGAACATAGAGAATAGACAGAAGCTTCTTTGCTCTATATTCTTTTCTCTACTCTCTTTTATTCCCAATTAAAAGTAATCACTTTTTCAATATCTGGGTGCAGACTCAAAAAAACCGGGCAAGTCATCGCGCTTCTTTCAAGTATCGTTTTGTTTTTATCAGAGGTCGCCACAGCGATATTTAAATTCACTTCAATTCGGGCAATTTTCCTGGGTTCGGCTTGCATAATTTTAGTGACCTCAGCAGTTGAGCCTTTCAATTCCAAATCCAAATCTTTTGATTTTATAGCCATTATCGAAATCATGCAGGTTCCCAAAGAATTAGCCACCAAATCTGTTGGCGAAAACGCTTCTCCTTTACCATGATTATCTGTTGGAGCATCGGTCAGGATTTCTGTCCCTGATTGCAAATGCATTGACGATGTCCGTAATTCGCCTAAATATCTAATAATGGATGTGGTCATTACAATGCTTCTTTTATGGTTAAATCGGTGTCGTAATACAAGATATAAATTCCAGTATTGGAATAACCATAGGTTGCATTTCGACTATAATCAAATTTGTTTTCTATTTGTTCTGATGGTGAGAACTGGATTGTTTCTTCAAAAGTTTGTTCCTGCGATAATCGAAGTAAGGTGTCAAACGTCACATCAAAGCCACGAATGGCATATTGATTGGGTATAATTTTATTGATTTTTTTATACTTAGCATCAAATTGATTGGCTTCGTCTGTTTCGTTTGGCCTGGAAAGCGATGGATACAAAAGTTTCAATTTGGTTAATCGTGTCAACGAAATTTCCTCAAAATCAAAGGTGTCGTTTTGTTCTAAGATTACAAGTTGCACCTGATACTCCTTTTGAGCGTTCAGCATGGCTGATGTAGTGGCCAAAATCATTCCCGTACTCTCAGAAGCCAAAACCACGTAATTGAGTCTGTCTTTTTGGAACAAAACTCTTAGGCTATCCGCAACAACACTTCCTTTGGCACTCAAACCGGCAATCCTCACATCGGGCTGCATTTCCTGAATGTACTGTTTTACGCTACCTTTCTTATTGTCAACGACAGCTATAATATTGCCGTTTTTGGCTTTCATAAAATCAAAAATGGAACTGCGCAAAAGCTCTGTTGACGGCATTGATTGGTATAAATTAGAATACTTTTTCCCTACTTCTTTTGACAACGGAGAAATTACCGGAGTTTTTGTTGGTTCGGCCAGCTCAGCCAATTTTTCGACATTCGATTGATAAAATGGACCAACGATGGCATCCATATTTTGAAGGTTATTTTGTTGCATCAAAGCCGCCACGTTGGAAGAGTTTTTAGTTTCCTGAGAGTCTAAAATTTTGATGTCAACATTCATCCCTAAAACTTTGGCCGAATCAATCGCCATCAAAGCACCTGAATAGAAATCCAAAGTCAGATTCAGGAATTTATCTTTCTTCAATCGAGCCTGTGTTGAATTTATGGTGTCGCTTTCAAGTTTTGAAATATTAAAAGGCAAAAGTAATGCGAGTTGTTTCCTCGCATTAGTGTTGATTGTTTTTAGTAAATTTCCCTGCTCTTTTTTGACGGGTTCCTTCCGCTGGCCTTTGGGTACGCGAAGTATCATTCCTAATTTAATTCCCCTTTTCAATTCAGGATTCAATGAAATCAATTCTTGTTCCGACATTCCATAATCATTGGAAATACTTAAAATGGTTTCCCTTGGTCTAACCACATACTCTTCTAAATACTTTTTTGTACTTGAAGCTGTTGTTGTTTCTCCTGAAGGTTTTGCAGTATCAACAGTTGGTTTTACAGTATCAACAGTTGGTTTAGCTCCGCTCGATTCGGCTCCGCCTCGGGTTACATTTTCTAAAACAGCTTGATTTACTGTATTTCCGGAAACTACCAGTTTAAAACCGATTGGAAATTCGGAAACAATTTGAGGATTCAAACGTTCCAATTCGGGAATGGTCATCCCATATTTTTTAGAAATCCCAAATTTTGTTTCTTTTGGTTCAATGATGTGATAGGTTGTATTCCCTTTTGGTGTTTCAACCTTTGGTGCTGCTTTTACAGCAACTGGTTTTGAAACTGGCGGTACAACTACTTTCTGAGTTTCAATAGGCTTAGAAGCCACAGCATTTTGACTGTTACCCGAAGCAGGAATTTTTAGATTCTGCCCTATCTTCAAGCCATTGTTCAGCAAATCTCCATTAGCTGCTTTTAGCGCATCAATCGTAACTCCATATTGTTTAGAAATGCTGTACAATGTTTCTTTGGGTTGTACCAAATGTGTATTTGGTGTATCGCTTTGCGCTGGACTTTGAGATGTATGTATCACAACTACTGAAGCTGAAGGCGGAATCAATAAAACATTGTTCAATTGAATTCCGTTTTGAGAATCTGGGTTTAAACTATAAATATCATACGGAGTAACCTTATATCTTTGAGCTATCATATTGATAGTTTCCCCTTTGACAACAGTATGTTTCGTATATTTTTCCTGCTTTGCAGAAACTGTAAACACAAAAGAAAATAGTGTTAGAGATATTGAAAAAAGGATACGGTTTTTCATCTACTTATTGTTTATTTAACGTCTAAAGTTAACAAATCTTTTTAAACGCAATATAAATTGCTGATTTTTTCATTAACTTTTTTATGTTAACAAATACTATTCCCATTCTATTGTTGCTGGTGGTTTGGAGCTAATATCGTATACAACTCTATTTACGCCTTTCACTTTATTGATAATTTCATTGGAAATTTTCATCAAAAATTCATACGGTAAATGAACCCAATCCGCAGTCATTCCATCGGTTGATTCTACCGCGCGAAGTGCGACCACTTTTTCATAGGTACGTTCATCACCCATTACACCAACACTATTCACCGGAAGTAAAATTGCTCCGGCTTGCCATACTTTATCGTATAATCCGTGTTCTTTTAATCCGTTTATAAAAACGGCGTCAACTTCTTGTAGGATTCTAACTTTCTCCGGCGTAATAGCTCCTAAAATTCTGATTGATAATCCCGGTCCCGGGAATGGATGCCTACCCAAAAGTTCCGGGTCGATGCCCAATGTTTTACCAACTCTACGCACTTCGTCCTTGAATAACATGCGCAATGGTTCCACTATTTTTAGTTTCATATAATCGGGTAAACCGCCCACATTGTGATGCGATTTGATGGTTGCTGATGGTCCTTTTACCGAAACAGATTCGATAACATCAGGATAAATTGTTCCTTGAGCCAACCAGGTTACATCTTCAATTAAATGCGCTTCTTCATCAAAAACTTCGATAAAAGCATTTCCAATGGCTTTTCTTTTGGCTTCGGGATCTTCAACGCCATCTAGTGCATTCATAAATCTGGCTGTTGCATCCACACCTTTTACGTTCAGTCCCATGTCTTTGTATTGGTGTAAAACGTTTTCGAATTCATTTTTACGAAGCAAACCATTGTTGACGAAAATACAATACAAGTTTTTGCCTATGGCTTTATGCAATAAAACTGCCGCAACAGTTGAATCTACACCACCGGAAAGCCCAAGAACGACTTTATCATCTTTTACTTTTTCCTGTAATTCCTTAACGCAATCATCTACAAAAGCATTTGGTGTAAAGTTTTGAGGAACGTGAGCAATTTTTACCAAGAAGTTCTCAAGGATTTGCTTCCCATCGATAGAATGATACACCTCGGGGTGAAACTGAATTGCATAGGTTGGTTCGCCTTCGATTTTATACGCTGCGTTTTCTACATCTTTGGTGCTGGCCAATTTCACTCCGTTGGATGGTAAATGTTTGATGGTATCGCTATGGCTCATCCAAACCTGTGAATTGACGTTTACATTCTCAAAAAAAGTTTCATTCTCTTTAATATAGGATAAATTTGCTCTTCCATATTCCCTGATATTGGAAGCGGCTACTTCTCCACTGGAAAAATGTGCTAAATACTGAGCGCCATAACATACCGCGAGTAGCGGCAATTTGCCTCGAATATTGGACAAATCGATTTGCAAAGCGTCTTCCGATCTGACAGAATAAGGGCTTCCGCCGAGGATAACAGCTTTGTAAGGCGATAAATCAGTTGGAAAATGATTGAATGGGAAGATTTCGCAGAATATATTTAATTCCCGAACTCTTCTCGCAATAAGTTGTGTGTATTGCGAACCGAAATCTAAAATAAGTACGTTGTGTTGCATGTGCAAAAGTAGTATACCAATTTTAAATATGAAATTTTAATTTTAAGAAAAACACCTGACAGGTTTCAGAAACCTGTCAAGTGTTGCTAAACAAATATTTTTTATAGAATTACTTCTGCTTAAAAGCTCTCACGCCTGGAAAATAAGCCGTATCGCCTAACTCCTCTTCTATTCTCAATAACTGATTGTATTTTGCCATACGATCCGAACGCGAGGCCGAACCGGTTTTGATTTGCCCACAGTTTAATGCCACGGCCAAATCAGCAATCGTATTGTCTTCTGTTTCTCCGGAACGGTGTGACATTACGGAAGTATACCCGGCATTGTGCGCCATGTTTACTGCTGCGATTGTTTCTGTAAGCGTTCCAATTTGGTTTACTTTTACCAAAATCGAATTTGCAATTCCTTTTTCAATTCCGGTTGCTAAACGCTCAACATTGGTTACAAATAAATCGTCACCCACTAATTGCGTTTTATCGCCAATCAATTCGGTTAGATATTTCCAGCCTTCCCAATCGTCTTCGTACATTCCGTCTTCAATAGAAATGATTGGATAATTTGCTGCTAACGACGCCAAATATTCTGCTTGCTCTTTTGAGGTTCTTATTTTTCCTGTTTCGCCTTCAAATTTGGTGTAATCGTATTTTCCATCTACATAAAACTCCGAAGCTGCACAGTCAAGAGCTATCATTACTTCATCACCAAATTTATAGCCTGCATTTTCTACTGCTATTTTAATTGTGTCTAAAGCATCTTCTGTTCCACCTGCTAAGTTTGGTGCAAAACCTCCTTCATCTCCTACAGCTGTAGAAAGATTTCTATCGTGCAATACTTTTTTCAGGTTGTGGAAAATCTCCGTTCCCATTTGCATCGCATGGGTAAACGATGTTGCTTTAACCGGCATAATCATAAATTCCTGAAATGCAATTGGTGCGTCAGAATGTGAACCTCCATTAATGATGTTCATCATTGGCACTGGCAACGTGTTAGCCGAAACGCCTCCAACATATCTGTACAATGGCAAACCTAATTCATTCGCAGCTGCTTTGGCCGCAGCCAAAGAAACTCCCAAAATAGCATTCGCACCAAGTTCTGATTTATTTGGAGTTGCGTCTAATTCAATCATCAATTGGTCGATATGGTTTTGTTCAAATACAGAAACTCCCATTAATTCGGGAGCAATAATAGTATTCACGTTCTTAACCGCTTTCAAAACTCCTTTGCCCATATAGGCTTTACCGCCATCACGTAATTCAACTGCTTCGTGCTCACCAGTAGAAGCTCCGGAAGGAACTGCCGCTCTTCCTAAAACACCGTTTTCGGTGACTACATCTACTTCTATTGTTGGATTTCCTCTTGAGTCAAAAATTTGTCTTGCGTGAACTTTAATGATTATGCTCATTTGATTTTAGTTTTTAGATTTTAAAATTGGTTTACAAATTTAGGAAATTTAAAAAAATAGAGGTTCAATTATTTGCAGAACTTATAAACGCAATCGTTTTAGCTTTCTGTTAACAGATTTAACACGGATTCGTGAGAATTATATAAGTTAAGAAATATATTATATAACACAGCTCTCTACTTACGGATATAACTTTACAGAAAAATTAAACCTACATATCATGAAAAATTATACCTCTTCAAACAGTCCAAAAAGCAACACACTAAAAGCTGTCTGCTTCTTTTTATTTGTTGGTTTACTTCCAACAACAATCTTTTCACAAGAATACAGAACCATAAATGCCTATATGGATGATTTTGCTAAAAACGAATTGTACGTTAAAAAATCTTTGATGGATTATTCGGTTACCATTGTTGAATCACAATTGTACAGAAGAACTAAATACACTGCTGACAGAATTATCACAAAATTAGAAAATATCAATACTATTTTGAAAACCAGCAATAAAGGATTCGACGGCAACACACTGCTTAGAGATAGCTTTATAAAAATGAATCAAAAAACGATTGATTGCCTAAAAAACGGAACTTTAATCCTAAGTGATTATGATTATCAAAGCAGTTTGTCCTTAGCCGAAATAGGAGAAAATTTTAATCGTAAAGAAACTCAGCTCCGTGAATATTATGAAGAACTTAAAAATTACGAGCAAAGCAAAAAAACTTTTGCATTAAACCACAAAGTAATTTTAAAAATCAATAAAAGAAAAAACATCTTAGAATATAATGCTTATCAAAACTTGTTATTTTATAAAATGAATGTAATGGATGAGAAGCTTAGCTCAGTAATAAACGCAAAAGATAAAAAAGGGTTTTCTGACTGTTTGAATATGTTGGAACTTATGCGTCAAGAAACTATGGCAAAAACAAGAGAATATAAAGGTGATTACACTGACACTTCCCTTAATGATGCTAATGTTGAGTATTCTAATTTTATAGCAGGTCAAAGAGAAAAACTTAACAACTTATTCAACAGTTATGCTGATGAATACGATGCGCTTCAAGCTCTAAAAAACAATGAAACAAATGAAGGGATTACAGCTTACAATAACACTGTTAAAAGCTACAATGCCAAAAAGAATGCCTTTTATGCTGTGTTTAATGATATCCAAACCGTTAAAGACAAATTGTATGACAATTGGTTAAATGTCAATAGCTCATTCTTAAAAAAGAATGGACAATTTGACAACATTTATGATAACGCTACAGCCGCCGCTTCTAATTAACGATGGTCTACCAGACAGTATGATTTCAACGAGTTTACTGTAAAAAATAAATAATAATAAAAACGGCTGATAATCTCAGCCGCTCTTATTATATTCTATCTAAGCTTCCATTAGACGTTTTACCTTTTTGATATTGGTAATAAAGTATCAAAAAGATAAGATGAGTCATGCGGTCCGGGACTTACTTCTGGATGGTATTGCATTGAAAAAAACACTGGTTTATAAGAAATATATAAGTTTAGAAAATTATAGTATAATAGACCTTGTCTTTATAATCCCTAATTTTACATCCAAGTTTAATCTACTATTATTATGAAAAATTATACGTCTTCACATGCTGGATTCTTTCCGCTTAAATCTACTTTCATTCTATTATTTCTTGGTCTTTTCCCATCACTCATTTTTTCGCAAGAGTATAGAACCATTAATGCCTATATGGAAGATTTTGCAAAAAATGAACTATATGTCAAAAAATCGCTGATGGATTATTCGGTTACTATTGTTGAATCCCAACTATATACACGGACACAATATGCCGCTGAAAGAATCATAACCAAATTGGAAAATGTCAATACCATGTTGAAAACCAACAATAAAGGGTTTGAAGGGAACACGTCGCTTCGGGATGGTTTTATAAAAATGAATCAAAAAACAATAGATTGCCTGAAAAATGGAACGTTAATTTTGAGTGATTATGAATATCAGGCTAGTTTACCATTAGCGGAGATTGGAGAAAATTTTGTCCGAAAAGAAAGAGAATTACGTTCCTACTACGATGAGCTTGAAATTTATGAAGCAACCAAAAAAAGCTTCGCACAACAGAATAAATTTCCTTTGAAGGTCATTAAAAGAAAAAATATCCTTGTTTATAACGCCTTTCAAAATCTGTTATTTTATAAAATGAATGTATTGGATGAGAAGCTTGTTTCAATTGTAAAGGAAAAAGATAAAGCAGGATTTTCGGAATGTTTGAGCATGCTCGATGCTATGCATTTGGAGACTATGGATAAAACAGCTGAATATAGCAACGATTATACTGATACATCGTTAAATGATGCCAGCGCGCAATATGCTAATTTTATAGCGGAACAAAAAGCCAAACTTAGTCCCTTGTTTAATGACTATTCTGATCAGTACAACGCCCTTAAAAGGCTAAAAGATAAAGTGTCACCGGAGACAACCGAAACAATTGATGAATACAACAATGCCGTTATAAATTTTAACGCAAAAAAGAAATTGTTCTATACCGTGTTTAATAATATCCAATCAACTAAAGACAAATTATATAACAATTGGTTAGATACTAATAGTGCGTTTCTGAAAAGAAATGCGAAATTCGACAGTATTTATGCCAATACTATTGTTAGCGAGAGCGATAAGAGTTAAACAACCTTTTTGTGTACACTTTTAGCTTTCGTAATATTAGCAATGAAATCATCAAAGAGATACGATGAGTCGTGCGGTCCTGGACTTGCTTCCGGATGGTATTGTACAGAAAAAACACTCTTTGATTTCATTCGCATTCCGGCAACGGTATTGTCGTTGATGTGAAAATGCGTGATTTCTAAATCAGGGTGTTTTTCCAATTCGTCCTTGTTTACTGCAAATCCGTGGTTTTGCGAAGTGATTTCACCTTTTCCTGTCAGGACATTCATTACAGGATGATTGATTCCCCTGTGACCGTTAAACATTTTATAAGTTGAAATTCCGTTTGCCAATCCAATCATTTGATGACCAAGACAGATTCCGAATAAAGGTTTATCAGCGGCGATGATTTTTTTAGCTGTTTCAATTCCTTCTTTCAAAGGTTCCGGATCTCCGGGACCGTTTGATAAAAAATAACCATCCGGATTGAAAGCCTGCATATCCTCAAAGGTGGCATTGTAAGGAAATACTTTTATATAGCAATCCCTTTTTTCCAGGTTTCTCAGGATGTTTCTTTTGATGCCTAAATCCAAAGCAGAGATTTTATAAGTTGCGTTTTCGTTTCCGAAGAAATAAGGCTTTTTGGTTGAAACTTTCGACGCCAACTCCAATCCTTTCATGTCTGGGACGTTTCCTAAAAGCTGTTTCAATTCGGTTATTGCTGTTCCGTCTGTACAAATCACAGCGTTTTGCGCTCCGTGATCTCTGATATAACTTACTAAAGCCCTGGTATCGACATCAGAAATGCAGATTAGGTTTTGTTTTTCGAAGTAGTCATACAGATTGCTTTCTGAATCGGGACGTGAATTGTTAAAGCTGAAATTTTTACAAACCAATCCTGAAATCATTATTTGGTCAGCTTCTACTTCGTTGGCATTTACTCCGTAGTTTCCAATGTGTGGATTGGTGGCTACCATTATTTGCCCAAAGTAAGAAGGATCAGTAAAAATTTCCTGGTAACCGGTCATTCCGGTATTGAAGCAGACTTCGCCAAAGGTTTTTCCTTGAATTCCGATTGATTTCCCGTGAAAGATGGTTCCGTCGGCTAGTAATAAAATGGCTTTTGATCTTGTTGTGTGTTGCATTGTGTAGTTATGTTGTTGGCAAATTTATTTATTTCGCATTAAATATTTCAAAAAGACTTATTAAAGTTTATAAACATTCTGATAGTTTCCCATCTAGCCCTGATAGAAGCTGCTACCATGTAGCGCGGATAGCAGGAAAATGGATTACTGACAAAGCCGAACCATTCGCTCCTGACTTCGATACTTCGACTTCGCTCAGTACAGGCCGGCTCAGTCTGACAGCAAGACATTTCCGTTCAGACCAAAAAAAAGGATAAACAAAACTGCTTATCCTTTTTTATATTTATGAGTTGGCAATCATTATGCTTTCTCTTCTTTTGATTCATCATCAGTAGCCGGAGCTTCTGGTGTCTGCTGCGCCTGTTCACTTGCGCTCGAATCATCAGCCGGAGTCTCATCAACTTCTGCAACTGCAGGAGCTTCTTCAACTACTTCAGGAGTCTCTACCTCTGCAACCGGAGTTTGCTCCGCTTGTTCGCTATCGCTCGAGTCCTCAACTGTTGGAGTTTCCTCAACAACTTCTGGAGTCTCTACTTCAGAAACCGGAGTTTCTTCAACAACTTCAGGAGTTTCAACTTCCGCAACCGGAGTCTCTTCAACTATTGGAGTTTGCTCCGCCTGTTCGCTTACGCTCGAGTCTTCAACTGTTGGTGTCTCAACAACTTCTGCTTCTGGAGCTACATCTTCAACGATTGGAGCAATTTCTTCTGCAACCGGAGCTGGTGTTGGAGCTGCAGTAGTTGTAGTCGCTTTTTTAGGACGACGGGTTCTACCTTTTTTCTCTTCTTTTTTACCTCCGTTGTATAGTTCGTTGAAATCAACTAATTCAATCATGGCCATATCAGCGTTATCACCTAAACGGTTACCCATTTTAATGATACGAGTATAACCTCCGGGACGATCACCCACTTTTGCAGCTACGTCTCTGAATAAATCAGTTACCGCATATTTGCTACGTAAGTAAGAGAAACATACACGACGATTGTGAGTTGTATCTTCTTTTGATTTTGTTATAAGCGGCTCAACGAATTGTTTAAGCGCTTTAGCTTTAGCAACAGTAGTGTTAATACGTTTGTGTTCGATAAGAGAACAAGCCATATTAGCCAACATAGCTTTTCTATGTCCAGTCTGTCTGCTTAAGTGATTGAATTTTTTTCCGTGTCTCATGACGTGTTTTTTTAACCTTCATCTTGCATCAATCCACCTTGGAGAGCAAAATATGAAGTAATTTATTCTTTATCTAATTTGTATTTACCTAAGTCCATTCCGAAAGTTAAATTCTTGTTGGCAACTAATTCATCTAACTCAGTTAGTGATTTTTTACCGAAGTTACGGAACTTCATAAGGTCATTTTTGTTGAAAGATACAAGATCTCCAAGTGTATCAACTTCTGCAGCTTTCAAACAATTCAATGCTCTTACAGATAAATCCATATCAACAAGTTTTGTTTTAAGCAATTGTCTCATATGTAATGATTCCTCATCGTAAGACTCAGTTTGAGCAATTTCATCAGCTTCAAGCGTGATTCTCTCATCAGAGAACAACATAAAGTGGTGAATTAAAACTTTGGCAGCTTCAGTTAAAGCATCTTTTGGATTGATTGAGCCATCAGTTTTGATTTCAAAAACTAATTTTTCATAATCTGTTTTTTGCTCCACACGGAAGTTTTCAATAGCATACTTAACATTTTTTACCGGAGTAAAAATTGAGTCAGTGAATATTGTTCCGATGGCGGAGTTTTGTTTTTTGTTCTCTTCTGCAGGAACGTAACCACGACCTTTCTCGATAGTTAATTCCATATTAAGATGTACTTTGCTGTCTAAGTTACAGATAACTAATTCCGGATTCAACACCTGGAAACCAGAGATGAATTTTTGAAAATCACCAGCTGTAATCTGATCTTTTCCTGAGATTGAGATAGAAACTGTTTCATTATCTACATCTTCGATCTGACGTTTGAAACGTACTTGTTTTAGATTTAGGATAATTTCAGTTACATCTTCTACAACTCCTGGAATAGTTGAAAACTCATGCTCAACACCATCAATTCTGATGGATGTGATTGCATAACCTTCTAACGCAGAAAGTAAAACTCTTCTAAGTGCATTACCAACGGTCAATCCGTATCCTGGTTCTAAAGGTCTGAATTCAAACTTACCTTCAAAATCGGTTGAATCGATCATGATAACTTTATCGGGCTTTTGAAAATTAAATATTGCCATAATTTA
>JAYURX010000019.1:0-5641 GCA_043755965.1 Flavobacterium sp.
AGCTGTATTTTAGAAGCCAACAGATAGATTACCGCCATTCGGATGGCAACACCGTTTTCTACTTGGTCTAAGATGACTGATTGTTTGGAGTCGGCGACATCTGAAGAGATTTCTACGCCTCGATTTATTGGTCCGGGATGCATGATGACAATTTCTTTGGATAAGGAATCCAAAAGTTGTTTGTCAACGCCATATTGTTGGGCATATTCCCGTGTTGACGGAAAATAATTTACATCCATCCGTTCGTTCTGAACGCGAAGCATATTCGCCACATCGCACCATTCTAGTGCTTTTCGCAGATTTGGTTCAACCGTTACACCAAGGCTTTCAATGTGTTTCGGAATCAGGGTTTTTGGTCCGCACACTTTTACTTCCGCGCCTTGCATTTGCAGCGCATAGATATTTGACAATGCTACTCGTGAGTGCAGAATATCGCCCACAATAACAACCTTCTTACCTCCTACTTCACCAAGTCTTTCCTTGATGGAATAACTATCCAATAACGCTTGTGTTGGGTGCTCGTGCGCTCCGTCTCCGGCGTTGATGATACTTGCCTTTACGTTTTGTGATAAGAAATAAGCCGCACCGGGATTAGCATGCCGCATAACAACCATATCCACTTTCATCGAAAGGATATTGTTTACGGTGTCAATAAGCGTTTCCCCTTTTTTTACAGAAGATTGTGCTGCCGAAAAACTAATGACATCGGCGGATAATCTTTTTTGCGCCAACTCAAAGGAAAGTTTGGTTCGGGTACTGTTTTCGAAAAAGATGTTGGCAATGGTAATGTCGCGCAGTGATGGTACTTTCTTAATAGGTCGGTTGATGACTTCTTTGAAATGGTCAGCCGTTTCAAATATCAAATCGATATCCTGTTTGGTAAGATATTTAATCCCTAATAAATGGTTAACTGATAGTTCGGACATTATTATATATTGTGTTGTACGTTGTTTTCCTTTTTGTCACCCTGAGCCTGTCGAAGGGCTTTTCTCTTTGTTCTTGTCTTAGTACTCAGTATTCAGTACTTAGTGCTTCTTACATCAAATACACCGCATCTTCCCCATCCTTTTCCTTCCAGCACACCTTCACATTCTCATCATTAATCACATCTACCTGCCGACCGCGATAATCGGGTTGTATTGGTAAATGGCGGCTGAATCTTCTGTCTATCAATACCAATAATTCAATTTCTGATGGTCTTCCAAAAGATTGTATGGCGGTCAGCGCAGCTCGAATACTTCTTCCTGTGAAGAGCACATCGTCTATAAAGACCACTTTTTTATCCTCTACCAGAAAATCGATTTGGGTTTTATTTGCTTCCAATTGTTTTTCGCCACGACGGAAATCATCACGGAAAAACGTAATGTCTAAAAAGCCAAGCGGAATATTTTTGATATTGTATTCGGTTTCTAAAATGGTCTTTAATCGTTCGGCAAGTGAAACACCTCGGGGTTGAATGCCTATAAGTACAGAGTTGGAAAAATCGAGGTGATTTTCGATTAACTGACAAGCCAAACGATGGAGTATGATATTGACTTCTTTGGAAGTAAGCAATACTTTTTGACTCATAGTGGTGTTGTTTGGGTTGTAAAAGTAGTATTTTTTATTGAGTGTGTCAAATTAGTTATGAATTTGGAAGTACGAAGTACGAAATACGAAGTACGATTCGGGTAATTATAAGTTAGTAGTTTTATGGTACTTCTAACCGCCTTATTTATTCTTACAAAATAAAACATATACTATCGTTCAAAAAAATGATACTTAATAAACACTAAATTGTTGCGCAAGAACCAATGAATTGTTGCTTATAAATTGATTAATTGTTGCGCAACAATTTACCAATTTATAAGCAACAATTTTAACCCTTGTATTTACTGGTGCTCCCGAGGGTAAAAAAGCGTCTTCTGTATCCTGAGGTTGCATCTATTTTTGTAGGAATGAATTAGGCTGGTTTACGCCGCACTTAACTAATTTATAATTATATTTGAGAGATTATTTGCTTCAAAATAGCGCCAATCTACCTATATAAGGGTGTATTGTGTAATACTGTTGCGTATATAAACAAGTTGTAGGCAATTTTCACACCCGATTTATGGAGAACTTCCCTTTTGAAGAATACAAGAATGACTTTATAATTAAAACGATTGTTCAAGAAAAACAATATGAACAGTGGCTAAAAGCATTTTTCTTTCTTAATAATGAACTAACTAACGAATACGACTTTGTGTATCAAGACGCCTTTTATGTAAAGTTCTATGAACTGTTTACTGAAGGTCTTGTATATGCAAATCGAATTTTAACATCTTTGAAAAAAGGAAATAATTCTGAAAAACTTAATTGGTATTTAAAGTTTGTAGATGGACTTAATTCTCTCAGAGCGGAGCTTAGTGATGCTGAATTTTTATACATAGAATACAGAAGACATAGCGCATCACATATTTTTCAGAATAGTTACGAGCATATTCAGGAAAACTTGCGAATTAAGAAAGAAAGGAATGGAAAAAAGTTGGAAGAAATAAAAACTGAGATAGAAAATTTAATTCTAAAATACGGAAGTGACAAAAATGTGGATAAGCATATAAACTCCAAATTACAACTAAAAATAAGTGAACTTCATAAACAATTGACTTAAAAAACTGCCTACAACAGCCGTTTGTCACAATTGCTTCAATCCTGCGGACTGGACGCAATTTTTTTCTATCTTAGTTTTTCCTTAGCGGAAAAACCGGCTTTCCATCAGTCGCAACTGATGACAAGCCGCGATACGTTGTAGGCAATTGTTTAACAACCGAATATCATTGAAGCAATGGAAAATAATGACTATTATGTTTATGCTTTAATCGATCCGAGAAACAATCAATATTTTTATATTGGTAAAGGTCGAGGCAAAAGATATTTATCACATTTAAAGAAAAATCGCTTCGATTTTAACTTAACCAAACTTACTCGAATTGCAGATATTGAAAAACATGGACATCAAGTCAAAGTAGAAATATTATTTCCAAATTTAAGCGAAGAATCAGCTTTCGAGTTAGAAAGAATTATAATATATAAACTTGGAAGACAAATTCTAAATGAAGGAATTTTAACGAATATTAATCCCGGCGGAAACTGGAAAAAGAACGATTCAGTTTTGTATTCCGAAAACTATAAACCTGACTTTAACTTAGATGAGTTAGATTTTGCCGCGCGAGAAAAATTTTTATCGATAGAAACTATTAGAAAAGCAAATTATCTTAACACTAAAGACGAAAAGCAAACAATTTTCAGATACACAAATAATGGCAATCTCGATGTAATTGAATCTTTGAATTGTTTTCTGTTAGATGGTTTTATGGGAAACACCATTGAGTTATTAAAAGCATTAAATGAAAATGAATTACCAATTTATCTTCATTCAATTTTTTCAAAATATTTCTACACAAGAATTTATGTTTCGAAGCATCTTCCATTTTCAGATTTCGATATAATAGATGAACAATTCAATAAAGATTTTGATTTGCTATATGAACAAGAAAAAGATTTTCAACTCGAATTCTATTTAAATAATACTTTACGATTAAAAGCCGAAAGAAAAACTGATAGTGTATTTCTACATTCATATTATAATTCTGGACAAATAAAATCTTTTCGTCAATCAAAAAACGATTATCCTTTTGGAGAGTCTCGTGATTGGTATGAAAACGGCAATTTAAAACTTGAGGAAATACGAATAGAAAATCAAACCGTATCATCTAGAACGACTTACTTTGAAAATGGTAATAAAGATATTGAAACAAGTAATTTCAATAAAAAACAAACCTATAAACGATGGTTTGAAAATGGAAAAATACAGATGGAATTTTTTGAAGATGTCGGATACATTGAATACAACGAACTTGGCATAAAAATTACAACAGCGTTTGAAAGAAATAAAATTATTAATGAAAAAAGTCAGTTAGAGTTCTCCTTTCCAATAGAATTAACTGAGGAAATGAAAAAAGAAAAAAGACAATCTGATTTAGACTGGCAAGAATATGAGAACTTAATTAGGAACCAGTCTTGATATTACAACTGCCTACAACATCTGTTTCTCGCAATTGCGAATTTTTCTAAAATTCACATTTGCGTTCCGCTAGAATTTTTATCTTTAACAGAAAATAATTCGTTCCGAACTTCGCAACTGACGAGAAGCGGCGGAACGTTATGCAACATAATTCTAAAACCGCTTAAATGAGATGTACAATAATTTTAGCTCTATTTCTCTTTATTTCGTGTGGAAAAAAAGAAGAAGAAATGAAAATGGAAGACAGCGTTATAACTTCAAATTTTTATAAAATTAAATATAGTTTAAGAGACAACTATCTTGATAGTTTAGGAAAGTATATTAATCCAAATAAGAAATATCAATATTGGCAATATGCAACTTATTATGATGGTGGCGAAAAGAAATATACTATTCTAAAACAAGACGGAGATTTATCGCTGAGAAAAAAAATTGATGAAAAGAATATTACAGATTATAGTTTAGGAATATTTCAAGGAGGGCATCCATCTTTTCGCTGTAATTTTATTTCAATCGTTGACAATGAAAATGTAACTTATCTAAAAACTGAAGAAGAATTTCGAGATTTTTTAGGCACAATTGACAATCTGGAAGAAGCAATGCTTTTAGCAAGGACATATGGTTATTTATTAGATGGAGATATCAGAGCAAGTGCATACAGAAAACTTGCAAACGGATTTGAGTTGCATCTGATGAAATACCATCAATACCCAGAGTCTAGAGAATCGATTGAGATATCAATTAATAAGGAAGGTTTTATTAAAACAAAAAGTCTGGGAATATATTGCGAAGGGAGAGATTGTCATAAATAAAATACGTTGCATAACAACGGTTTGCTTCGCTTGTCGCTACGCTCGTGTAGCACAATAGGCATAACCAAGATTTACAATCAATTCAACTAAAATAAAATCCCATGGCCAAAGTAGCAGAAATCAAAACAAAGGAAAACGACGCAAGTGTGCTCGATTTTTTAAATGGCGTAGCCGAGGAACAAAAACGCAAAGACAGTTTTGTCCTATTGGAAATGATGAAAAAAACCACCGGTGAAGAACCTAAAATGTGGGGCGCATCCGTGATTGGCTTTGGGAATGTCAGGTATAAAAGTCCGGCCTCTGGAAGAGAAGTTGATTGGCTTACCATTGGTTTTTCTCCACGTAAGGCAAATTTATCTTTATTCCCGTTAAATCTGCAGGCAGAAGCGGAGGCGTTGAAAAAATTAGGCAAGCACAAAACAGGTGTTGGCTGCCTTTATATCAATAAGCTGGAAGATATTGACGTCCAGGTTTTGCAAGAAATAATTACTACAGCTGTAAAAAAACAACTAAATATCTGACAGTAAATAAATTATTACTATCTTTAACTGCCTCTAAGTCTTGTGGTTTGACCTAAAAAAAAATATTAATTTTTAAACCAACCAATTTATGAAAAACAAGATGTTAAAAGGGATTGCATTAGGAGTAATTACAGCGTTAGTTATTGCCTGCCAACCTAAAAAAGAAGAAACCGCAGCTGCACCTGCTGTAGACAAAGAAGCAATCAAAGCCGAAATACAAACTATGGAATCCGCATTTGCAGATGCCATGAACGCCGGAAAGC
>JAYURX010000020.1:0-2436 GCA_043755965.1 Flavobacterium sp.
ACTATCAGTTCCAACTTTCGCACAGGAAACCGGAACCGGACCATCAACAGAAACAAAAAATTATGATCAGGGCTTCCGCCTTGGATTTGGTTTAAGCGGCGGAGTGCCTTTAAATGCAGAGCCTTATGAATGGAATCTCGGCGCTGATGTTAGATTGCAATATGATTTATCTACCAAATACTCACTAACGTTTACCACAGGTTTCAATAACTTCTTTATAAATGGGAAAGATAATGATTTAGGATATATTCCGGTCAAAGGTGGATTTAAAGCTTTTGTTTTAAAAGACAAACTTTATCTATTGGCTGAAGCTGGTGGTGCATTTGCTGTTACCAATGACTATGATGAAACCTCTTTACTGCTTAGCCCGGGAATTGGGTATGCAACAGAATATTTTGATGCCAGTGTGCGATATGAACATTATACTGATTTTCCAAAATTGAACGATGATGGAACAACAGGAAAAGGTTTGGGAATGATTGCTTTGAGACTTGCTTACGGATTTAGATTATAGATTTATAATCTACTGCTATAAGCAAAAGAAAAGAGCTAACTTTCGTTAGCTCTTTTTTATTTAGAAAACTTCGCTTTCTTTTAACTTTTCCATATTGTTAACCAACTGGAGCTCGTCAACAAATTTTTGGATTTTTCCGTTCATAACACCGTCCATATCAAAAACATCCAATCCTATTCTGTGATCAGTCACACGACCCTGCGCATAATTGTAGGTTCTAATTTTAGCCGAACGGTCACCGGAACTTACCTGAGAAGTACGTTTTACAGCATCCTCTGCCTCTTTTTTTGCTAATTCCTGTTCGTATAATCTGGAGCGTAAAACAGTCAATGCTTTATCTTTATTTTTATGTTGCGATTTTTGATCCTGGCATTGTGCCACCAAACCAGTCGGAATGTGAGTCAAACGCACAGCCGATTTAGTTGTATTTACTGATTGTCCACCCGGACCAGACGAACAGAAAAAATCGACACGAACATCATTCATATCAATCTGCACGTCAAATTCTTCTGCTTCAGGTAAAACCATAACTGTTGCTGCAGAAGTATGGACACGTCCTTGGGTTTCGGTTTGAGGTACACGTTGAACACGGTGAACGCCGGCTTCAAACTTTAATGTTCCGTAAACATCTTCTCCGGTTACTTCAAAAATTACCTCTTTAAAACCACCTGAAGTTCCTTCGTTCATATCAACCGTAGAGGTTCTCCAACCACGGGCTTCGCAATATTTGGTATACATTCTGTATAAATCTCCTGCAAAAATAGAAGCTTCATCACCACCAGTTCCCGCACGAATTTCAACCATAACGTTCTTGGCATCTTCAGGATCTTTTGGAATCAACATGAATTTGATTTCTTCTTCCAGTTCCGGCAAACGATCTTTGGCTTCATCCAATTGCATTTTTGCCATTTCTACCATTTCAGCGTCAGACCCATCAGCAATGATTTCATTTGCCTCAGCCATATTTCCTGTAACATTAATAAGTTCTTCCCGCTTTTCCATTAACGCTTTCAAACCTTTATATTCTTGATTTAATTGCACATAACGTTTTTGATCGGCAATGATATCGGGCTGAATAATCAAATCCGAAATCTCGTCGAAACGCTGTTTTACATATTGAAGTCTTTCTAACATATCATTCTTTATTTTCGAGTGCAAAAATACAAAAAAAGTGTTCAGTTTACAGTGTTCGATTGACAGATTTTTTATAGTATTGTATAGTTATAAAAAATACGAAAATGAAAAAACTCATTTACATTCTACCCATTATTTTTTTAGTTTCTTGTAAAAAAAATTCTTCAGAAAACAAATTCGCCAAACTCGAAAAGATGAATTGGCTTATTGGCAATTGGGAACAAACACTTCCTGATGGCACATTAAAAGAAACCTGGACTAAGCAAAATGACAGCACATTTAGCGGAGACAGTTACTTTATCAACACCAAAGACACTGTTCATTTTGAAAGTATACAGCTTGTTCAAAAAGCAGAACAATTAACCTATATTGCCACAGTTGTCGGTCAGAATAGTGAGAAACCCGTTGCTTTTAAACTAACCTCTGATACTGATGACACGTTTACATTTGAAAATCCTGCACATGATTATCCACAAAAAATCTCCTATAAAAAAGTTAGTGACACCAGTTTAATTGCTTCAATTTCCGGAAAGCAACAAGGAAAAGACAGTGCCGAAAGCTATCCAATGATAAAGAAATAGACTTTTTTTCCGCTATAAAAATATCAAACCTCATTTCTTAGTGAGGTTTTTTTCATTTGTAAATTATAGAAAATCAAACAGATAAAAACTTTATTTATATTTAATCTAAATAAACTTTTTTAATTCAAATCTCGTATTTATATTTGCATCGTTATTTTAACCTATTCTAAATAAATGAACAAATATACCTCAATCCTCGCCTTCGCA
>JAYURX010000021.1:0-2431 GCA_043755965.1 Flavobacterium sp.
GCATTTTTAAAAATTGGACAAGTTAATGTGTCATTTCATTCCTAAACTTTAAGGATTTCGCTTCTAATTTAGTTTTGAGTCTTTAACCACTATTTAACATCTCGTTTAAGGGATTTTTTGTAAATTCACTAAATTAAAATTAAATATTATGTCAGACAATAATGGAAATGGAGTATTAGCACTTTTAGCAGGTGCAGCAATTGGAGCGGCTATTGGAATTTTGTTTGCTCCGGAAAAAGGTTCAAAAACCAGAGAAAAAATAAAAGGAAGTTTTAAGGATGGTATTGATGATTTGAAGGGTCGCGCGAAATCAAAATGGGATTCATTGGATGATCAAACCAAAGAGCGATTTGTAAATACAAAAGAAGTCCTTCAGGAAAGGGTTGAAGATTTACTTTCCAATACAAGTTATAAAGCCGAAGAAGCCATCACTTTTTTGGAAGAAAAATTAGCCGACCTTAAAAAGCAAAACGCCAAACTTCAGAAATAATGTTGGAAGAATTAAAAGAAAACGTCGAAGACATTCAGGAAAATGCCAAGGCTTATATAGAAAGCAATATTGCTTACTATAAACTTTGGGGTTTCAAAGTAGCCATGAAGTCAACGACGTTAATTTTTAAGTTTCTCCTGATTGCAATTTGTTTAATGATTTTTCTGTTGTTTATTTCCGTTGCCGGAGCCATAGCAATTGGGAATGCTTTAGATAGTTACATTTTAGGATTCCTGGCCGTTGCCGGAATTTATCTGATAGCAGCCTTTCTTTTATTTTTGGTAAAAGATAAAATTGTCGAAGGACCAATCCTCGAGAAATTCTCAGAAATATTTTTTAACGAGGACTAATTATGGAAACAAAAAAATATTCATCCTACGCTGACATCGATCGCGATTTAAAAGTCCTGAAAGCGGGAAGAGAATTCCATTATCAAAAAATGGTGTCGAGCATTGATAAAACCAAGGAAAGTTTTGTTCCGCCAAAAGCAGTAACGTTTGTTGGGAACATCGTTCAAAAAGCGACTTCAGGGATGTTGGGAACCGTTTTAAAGATTGCAGTTCCTTTCGCTGTTAATTGGTTTATAAACAGAAAAAGAGGCAATTAAGCCTCTTTTTTGTTCTTGTAATAATCTGAATTAAGATTCGGTTTCAGATGTTTCTTCTTCTGAATCATGTGAACTCGGAAGATTTTTACCTTTCTTAGGTTCTACTTTCCTCATTCCGGTTTTCATTGATTCTCCAACCAAATTACTTGCTGTGAAACTTGCTACCATATTGTTTAACATGTCGCTTCCGGCTTGGGGCGAATTAGGCAACAAAATTAAATTCGAATTGGTATCAGCACCAATTGCTTGCAAAGTATCATAATGTTGTGTAACTACAATTAGGGCTGATGCCTCTTGAGAGTTGATTCCAACCTTGTTTAAAACGTCTACACTTTCAACCAAACCTTTGGCGATTTCTCTTCTTTGATCGGCAATCCCCTGACCCTGTAAACGCTTGCTTTCTGCTTCTGCTTTTGCCTTAGCTACAATTCTAATTCGAGAAGCTTCAGCTTCAAATTCAGCTACTGTTTTTTCTCTATCAGCGGCGTTGATTCGGTTCATAGCATTTTTTACCTGAATATCAGGATCAATATCGGTTACCAGAGTGTTGATGATAGTGTAACCATAAGTTGTCATCGCTTCATTCAATTCTCTTTTTACAGCGATGGCGATATCATCTTTTCTTTCAAAAACATCATCCAGAATCAATTTGGGTACTTCGGCACGAACAACATCAAATACATAAGATGTAATCTGATCGTGAGGATATTCTAATTTATAAAAGGCATCATACACCGTATCTTTTACGACCATAAACTGAACAGAAACTTTTAGTTTCACAAATACATTGTCTTTTGTTTTGGTTTCAATAATAACATCTAATTGTTGGATTTTAAGATTGACACGACCCGCAATTCTGTCTATTAAAGGAATTTTTAATTGAAGCCCAGACTGTCTAATGCTCAAAAACTTTCCAAAACGCTCAACAATTACGGCGGTTTGTTGTTTTACTGTGAAGAAAGATGAAAAAAGAATAATAAAACCCAAGAATAAAAAAACAAAAAAGAAAATAGGCATAATTTTATAAATTTAAAGGTTAGTAAAGTTGTTGTACGGAAAAAATGTATGTTTGTTACAAATTAAAAGCTACTAATTCATGATTAAAAAAATGACAATCCTTTTGTTGATGATTTCAACATTTGGATTTGCCCAATATGGACGAAGAGATGGAAACCGAATTGGAATCTCGGCCGGACTTTCACAAACTACACTATTTACAAATAACTTTGATGCCAAACCCGAACTTGGTTTTGCCGGCGGACTTTCGGTAAGAGGGAATTACTATAATAACTGGAGCATGATTTATGGTATGCAGTTTTTCTCCAACAGTTTCT
>JAYURX010000022.1:0-2420 GCA_043755965.1 Flavobacterium sp.
CTGCGTTCGGAAATTGAAAATGGCTTAATCGAAATGCCTTTTGTTTGGAAATGTGCCCAATTTGGTTATGACGGAAACGGTGTAAAAGTGGTACGTTCGATTGCGGATATTGAAAATCTTCCGAATGTAGAATGCATAGCCGAACAAATGGTAAACTTCAAAAATGAGTTGGCGGTCATTGTTGCCCGTTCCGCTTCCGGAGAAGTGAAAACCTATCCTGTGGTAGAAATGGAATTCCATCCCGAAGCCAACCAAGTGGAATATGTAATTTGCCCGGCACGCATTGATTTTAACATGGCCAAAAAAGCCAACGAAATTGCCCTGAAAGTGTCAACGGCCTATAATCATGTTGGTTTGTTGGCGGTAGAAATGTTCCAGACACACGATGAGGGAATTTTGGTTAACGAAGTTGCTCCCAGACCACACAATTCCGGGCACTACAGCATCGAAGCCAGTTATACCTCGCAATTTGAAAATCATCTGCGTGCGATTTTGGATCTGCCCTTGGGAAATACCGCTAGTAAAGTTGCCGGAATTATGGTAAATTTGGTCGGTGCCGAAGGATATAGTGGAAATGTAATCTATGAAAACATCGAAAAGATCATGGCAATTGATGGTGTAACGCCGCATATTTACGGTAAGCGCCAAACTCGTCCGTTCCGAAAAATGGGACACGTAACCATTGTCAATGAAAATATGGATGAAGCCAGAAGAATTGCGGAAGAAGTGAAGAATAGTATTAGAGTAATCAGTTAAAAATTATTATAAATTATGAATTTTAAATTTTAAATGAATAGAATTTAGAATTTAGAATTCAAAATTCAAAATAACAATGAAAGTAGCCATCATCATGGGAAGCCAAAGCGACTTGCCAGTCATGCAGGAAGCAATCGACATCCTGAAAAGTTTTGACATCGAAACCGAAGTCGATATCGTTTCGGCTCACCGAACTCCGGAAAAACTATTTGAATTTAGTAAAAAAGCACACACTCGTGGCATTTCGGTAATCATTGCCGGCGCTGGCGGTGCGGCGCATTTACCCGGAATGGTAGCTTCTATGTCGCCATTGCCCGTAATTGGCGTTCCTATAAAATCGAGCAATTCTATCGATGGATGGGATTCGGTTTTGTCTATTTTGCAAATGCCCGGCGGCGTTCCTGTGGCAACTGTCGCGTTGAACGGAGCAAAAAATGCCGGAATCCTGGCAGCACAGATTATTGGCAGCCATGACAAACTAATACTCGACAAAATCATTGTATATAAAGAAAGCCTCAAAGATGCGGTGAACAAATCATCGGATGAAATGAAGAAATAATTTCCTTTTTAGGAGCTTAATCCCGCTGTCCGTTTCAATCTTTTTCTGTTCTCGATACATTTTGTTCCGTCACTTCGAGTGTTCCGATTTATCGGAATGTATCGAGAAGCGGAACAAAACACTCGAACTGACGAAAAAGGATTTCCACTTCCATCGGGGCTAAAAAAATTTAGAATAAAACTCATGAAAATCTTAACAGAAACATTTACCACCAAACATACTACGGCGCCTTTTAGTCTCATCAAATTAGAAGATTATCAACCTGCTTTCGAAGAAAACATCGCCAAGGCAAGAGCCGAAGTTGACGCAATCACAAACAATCCTGAAGCACCAACTTTCGAAAACACAATCGAAGCTTTGGATTATTCAGGAGAAGCCTTAGACCGACTATCGTCAATTTTCTTCAATATGAATTCGGCTGAAACCTGTGACGAAATGCAGAAAATTGCTCAGGATGTTTCTCCGCTACTAACCGCTTTCAGCAATGACATTGCGTTAAACGAAAACTTGTTCAAACGTGTAAAAGAAGTTTATGAACAAAAAGATACGCTGAATTTATCTCCTGAACAAGCAACATTATTAGACAAAAAATTCAAAAGTTTCTCCCGAAATGGAGCGCTTTTATCAGAAGATAAAAAAACACGTTTACGCGAAATTGATACGGATTTAGCCAAACTAAAACTGACTTACGGCGAAAATGTCCTGGCTGAAACCAATAATTATCAGTTGCATATTACCGATCCAATCCAGCTAAAAGGTTTACCGGAAGGAACGATTGAAGCCGCAGCTAGCCTGGCAAAATCCAAAAATATCGAAGGTTGGATTTTTACTTTGGATTATCCTAGTTATATTCCGTTTTTGACTTATGCAGACAATCGTGAGTTGCGAAAAGAAATGGCGATTGCCAACGGCAAGAAAGCATTCCAAGACAACGAATTCGACAATAAAGAAATAACATTAAAGATTGCTAAATTACGCTTTGAACGTGCCAATTTATTAGGCTACAAAACCCATTCTGATTTTGTTTTAGAAGAACGAATGGCACAAACTCCTGAAAAAGTAAAATCGTTTTTGAATGATTTACTGGCAAAGGCAAAACCTGCCG
>JAYURX010000023.1:0-5592 GCA_043755965.1 Flavobacterium sp.
TTTTAATCCAGATTATTTATGGCGGATTTGTAGCGGGTTTAAATGCGGGTATGATCCACAATCACTGGCCTTTAATGAGTGACGGAGCATTTTTACATGAAAGTATTATATTGGAAAAAGATAGTTGGTTGGCGCGTTTCACTGAAGGCAAAAGTGGTGTTCAGTTTGTACATAGAATCATAGCGTATGTTGTGGTGGGATTGATTTTATTGTTATACTTCAAAACCAAAAAATTTACTTTATCTACCCAACAACAAAACGGATTGAATGCCTTGGTGGTGATTGTCTTTTTGCAGTTTGCATTAGGCGTTTTTACTTTATTGTACAGCGTTCCGCTTTGGCTTGGATTGACACATCAGGTGATGGCTTTCTTCTTGCTGACCGCAATGACCTATACACTTCATAGGTTGTCTAAATAAAAAAAAAGTCCCGATTACTCAGGACTTTCTGTTTATACTTTTTTGGCAGTTTTTATCGAACAGCCAATGGCTCTGGTAATTTCCGGCGAAGGATCTTTACCATTTTCCAATGCTGCAATGGCATTCTCCAGATATCTTTCCTTTACATTCGAAGCATCATCACTATTATCATCAATGGCACCGATATATTTTACCACCAGGTTTTTGTCAAGTAAAAATATATGAGGCGTTTTGGTCGCGCCATATTGTGGGTAAATCTTTTGCCCTTCATCTACCAGATACGGAAAAACAAATCCTTTCTCTTTAGCCTTTGCCTGCATCAATTCATAGCTGTCATTAGGTTGCACGCCGGGATCATTCGGATTTATGGCTAACAGCACATAGCCTTTGGGTTTGTATTTTTTGGCCAACGCATTTACCCGGTCATCATACTTGATGGCAAACGGACACGTATTGCAGGTAAACACCACAATAAAACCTTTGGCATCTTTATAATCAGACATGCTGTACTTTTTCCCATCGACGGATTTTAGTTTGAAATCGGTCGCTTTGTCTCCCGGCTGATAACCATTGGACACCATACTTTCTCCTATTAAAAAGGAAGAAACAAGTGCAAAAACTAGTGGAACAACTCTCATAATTAATTATTTTTTTTGATTAATAAATGTGTTAACATAGTCATTGAGTTCGGTAAAATTCTCAAATTCATGTTCGGCAAATAGTTTTTGATTGCCGCTGAAAATGAAGGTTGCCGGAATTGAACCCGACCAGTTTTGGTCTATTTGGGGAAGCCATGAATTATAATCCTTATCGTTTAGTGAAACGACCTGCGCAATTATATTCTTTCTTTTAATAAACGGAATAAGTTTCCTTTCGATATCCTTTTTACTGTCAAGGCTGGCGAGAATTACTACTACGTTTTTATTCTGCTGATGCAGCTTCTCAAAATAGGGTAATTCTTTTACGCAGGGTGCGCACCAGGTTGCCCAAAAATTAACAACATATATCTTTCCATCATCTTTGATAATAGCTCTTTCAAAATCGGCAAACTTATCATATACAATAAGTTCCTGCGCCTTCGAAGTTTGAACAATGGCTAAGAAAAAAGATATAAGTAAAAGTTGTTTCATTGGAAAAATTGGCCTGACGAATTTAGTAACTTAACGCTAAGGTTGGAAACTACTTAACAAAATTTTAGAATTATTTTAACGACCTTGATTTTTGAACAAAAATCAACTTTTGAGTATTTCCAAGCCTTCCATCAAAGCCTGCTTGGGGTTCCCTATCAGGTAAAACCGTTTTCATAAAGAAAGACAGTAATTAAAAATACTAAAATCTGTTCAGAATAATAAAACAAATACATATTTTTACATTAGGTGAAGAAATTTGACAAATATCTTGTATTATGTTGGGAAGTTTGTTAAAAAAGAAAAAAATAAATATCTTTATCTCTAAATGATAATTGTCACTGCCAGGCAAATCTGTAAAACGTTAGTAAAAAAAATAATATGAATGTTAAAAAAAAGATTTTAGATAAAATTAAACCGGCTCTCCATAAATTACCCTATATAAAAACTTTGTATGCGAATAGTCGTGATTGTGCATATCCGAGTGGACATTATTATTCACCAATCGTTTCATTTGAAGATATAAAGCAAAGAGAAGATAAAATTTGGCAGAATATTAGAATTGACGGTATAGGAGGTATTAATTTAAGAACTGAAGAACAAATTAAATTAATTCATGAATTTGAACAATATTATGGTGAAATGCCATTTAAAGATGAAAAACAGCCAAATTTAAGATTTAATTTTATTAATAATTATTACTGTCATACGGATGCAATAGTTTTATACTCAGTTATTAGACATTTTAAGCCAAAACGAATTATTGAAATCGGTTCTGGATTTTCATCTGCTGTAATGCTTGATACAAATGATTTATTTTTTAACAATGAAATACAGCTTACTTTTATAGATCCACACTTAGGGAGGTTGAATTCAATACTTACTGAATCCGACCAGCATTCAGTTGAAATAATTGAAACGGATGTTCAGTTAGTTTCATTAGATTTATTTAAAAAATTAAATTCGGGCGATATTCTATTCATTGACAGTACTCATGTTTCAAAAACAGGAAGTGACGTAAACTATATACTCTTTGAAATTTTACCAATTTTAGAAAAAGGTGTTCTAATACATTTTCATGATGTTTTCTATCCTTTTGAATATCCAAAAGAATGGGTTTATAAAGGATTAAATTGGAACGAGGATTATATTGTCCGCGCTTTTTTAATGTATAACGATAATTTTAAAATTAGGATATTTTCTCATTACCTTCATAAATTACATCACCACGCTTTTGAAAAATTACCATTGAGTTATTCTGATTTGGGATCTAATTTATGGATTGAAAAACACTAACTTCTGTTATACTGACAGCAAAGTACGGGAGGCACATCGGGTTTTTTAGATGGAAATCCAATTTTTAGTAAAAAGAAAAGTACCATTAGAAAAGGTTGAAATAATATGAATGATTCATCCAATCATAATGAGCGTATAGCAAAAATGACCTTCGCATCCGTCTATCCACACTATCTCGCAAAAGTTGAGAAAAAAGGCAGGACAAAAGAAGAACTGCACCACGTAATTGAGTGGCTGACTGGGTATAACGAAAAAATTCTACAGGAACTTATTGACGAAAAAGCCACTTTTAAAAAACTCTTTACCAATGCTACACTAAATCCATGTGCGCATTTAATCACGGGAGTAATCTGCGGCTATCGGGTAGAAGAAATTACAAACCCATTAACGCAACAAGTAAGATATCTGGACAAGCTAATAGATGAGTTAGCCAAAGGCCGTAAAATGGAAAAGATTCTGCGGGCTGAATAAGTATCCGCAAACAGTAGTTTTCCACAATAAATTGTTTGTTTCTTTTTTTAGCTGGAAGTTGGAATGTCAAACTTTTTGCTATCTTTAAAATTAATTTATAAAATAATGCTATTATAGCCTAGCTGCAATACCTTAGCAGTAAGTTAAAATAGCTGGCTAACATTTAAAATATATAATTATGATGATAGAAAATAAGGAAGGTTTTTTTAGAGCACTAATGGTATTTTTTTGCTGTGTAATCATCTCGTTGATTATCGGATTTATATATGACACAATTCAGATTGCAGCTACAATAGGAGTTGGCCTTGGCATACTCTGGATGGGTGTTGCCTATTTTAATCAAAAGGAATAACCAAGTACTTTAATTTTAATTAGCTTTTATATTTAATACTTTGTAGGTTGGCATTTTCTAACCTAACCACTCCTTAAAATCATTTACACGTTCTCGTGCAACGACAACTTCATCATCTTTGTAGGTTGGTAAAATAACTTTCAGCCTTGAGTTGCTGTAAATTTGAATTTCCTTTATGCCTTTCATTGGCACAATAAATTTACGGGAAACTCGATAAAAATCCTTTGGGTCGAGTTCGGTTTCCAATTGTTCCAAAGCAGTGTCTAAAAGATAATCACGGTTATCAAAAGTGTGCAAATAGGTTCCTTTGTTTTCGCTGTAAAAACATTCCACTTCTTCAATGTTTATCATCTTGAGCTGCTGTCCCATTTTGATGGTGAAACGTTTTTTGTAGCTTCTGTCCATTGGGTTCACCAGCATCCTTTTAATGGCATCAAAATCTAAATTTGAAATTATACTTTTTTGAAATTGATTTTTGAATTTTGATATTGCAATTGTTAAATCGTCTTCGTCTATAGGCTTAAGCAAATAATCAATGCTGTTCAGCTTGAAGGCACGCAGGGCATATTCGTCATAAGCCGTGGTAAAAATTACCGCACTTTTGATATCGATGGTTTCAAAGATTTCAAACGACAGACCATCGGATAACTGTATATCCAGAAAAATCAAATCGGGATGCGTATTCGCATTAAACCAATGAATGGATTCTTCTACAGAATGTAGCATTTGATTTACCTGCAACCCCAATTTCTCTACTTTTCGCTGTAGTAATCGTGCTGCCGGTTTTTCGTCTTCGATGATTATTATGTTCATTTTTTTAAAGGTTCTGAGGTTCTGAGGTTCTAAGGTACTGAGGTACTGAGGCTTTTTTTAACTTAGAACCTTAGCCACTTAGTGCCTTAGCACCTCCTTTTACTCCCACTTATTCTGTTTCTCCTTTTCCATCAGTTCCTTAATCTTTCTTTCTTCCCAATCTTTGCCCATGAGCAAAGCTGGCATGAATACTGACATTCCGTGGGCGAGCAATCCTATTCCCCAAAACAAAACCGTACTGAAAGTTTGCCATCGCCAAAAATTTTCAGTTGAGTTATTGTTATTCACAATCAGCAGCATCACATTGATAACAACATACACCATCAAATGCGAGTAAAATCCTTTTATTCTTTTAACGCGTTTTAATGCTTCCTGATACTTTATTTCGTCCGGAGTTAGATTATTATCATTCATATTTATTTTGTTTTTCCTGATCCATAAATTCTTTTATTTTTCTTTGCTCCCAATCTTTTCCCAGTAAAGGCGTATAGTTGAACGCTTTTAGTCCGTGGAATAACAGTCCGATTCCCCAACCTAGCATTGGCCAAAAGAACCACAAATATTTCGGGGTATACTTTAAGTTGATGAACAGGAAAAAAAGCATAATTAAAACATAGGTAAGCAAATGTCCGTAAAAACCTTTGATTTCCTGCACTTGCTTTTGGGCACGTTGGTATTTTTCGTATTCGTTATTTGGCTCCATAATTAATTCCATTTAGTTAGTTTATCCTTATTTAAAATCTCCTGGATTTTCTTTTCTTCCCAAGATTTTCCATAGCCAAAGGTTTCGATAGCATGGAAGGTCAATCCCATTCCCCAACCAAACATTGGGAACCAAAACCATTGAAATCCGCCGGTTCTTAGGTTTATAAATACCAGCACCGGAATCACACAGCAATAGGAAATTAAGTTGCCATAAAATCCTTTGAGTTTTTCTACCCGGTCTTTGGCCCGCATAAAAGCCATGTTTTCATTGTATAGATTTTGTGTTTCCATAAAAGCAATCTGTTTTGTTAAAATTGGAATTTTTACCTTAAAGATTACAGGGCTTTCTTCAATATGCATTTTTCGTTCAGAAATGAGTCCATAACGGTTTACGATGTTTTGCAACCCT
>JAYURX010000024.1:0-2416 GCA_043755965.1 Flavobacterium sp.
GCATTGCCCTGAATTTCATTTTTAGTCGATTTTCTTAAGGTTATATTTATCACTCCGGTTGCTGCACCAGTGCCATACAATGTACTTGCAGCACCTTTCATAATCTCAATTCGCTCGACTTGTTCCACAGGAAGTAATCGCAAATCATACTCTAAACTAATTCCCGAAGCATCGGTTACCGGAACCCCATCAATTACCACCAAGACCTGACGGTTCTTTCCACCACGAATATAGTAGCCCAGATTTTTACCGTTTGCAGATTGGTTTCCGTTGATTTCAACTCCGGTAACCTGACTCAAAACGGTAGCTAAATTTTGCCCTGATTTTTTCGCTAAGTCTTCAGACGTGATAATTTCGATAACCTTTCCTGATTTTTCTTTGCTTTGCGCAAATTTGGTGTCGGTAATCACAACTTCTTTTAACAGATTCACTTTAATAGAATCTACATCCTGTGCATAGGCACAAGTGTTTAACAGGGCCAAAATAGCTACTGCTTTTACTGTTTTTTTCATTTTTTTTAATTCAACAATAATTTGATAATCGTGGGAGAAAAGCATAGAATTTACCCATACCCAAACCTTTTGTCCCGAAAGTTTGTTACTCAGTTGAAGTAGGCAGGTCTCCTGGCTTGCGTCTTGTTGTTTACCTTCCCATCTGGATTTGGGATTTAAGATTTGGGATTTTCGATTTTAGGATTAAGGATTCCAAAAATCCTAATTCCTAATTCCTAATTCCTGAATCATAATTCCTAACTCACAAACAGTGGTTTTACAGATAACAACGAGCTTGATAGCTTACAGTTGCGGGAACAGCTCGGGATTTTTGATTTTTGAAAGTTGATTTTTGATTTCAGATTTTAAATCTGCACTCATCAATCGTTAATCTTCAATCTTCAATCACCCGATTCCCTTTTAATGCGATTTTGAAAAACAGAAATCGCAACCTTAATTCGGGTGCAAATGTAAAGTATAAATTAAAAACAAAACAATACTTTTGTAAAAAACATTTTGATGAAAATCTTATACAACGCTTTACTCATTGCTTTCATTTCTTTTTTATTTATACAATGCAAAAACGAAAGCAAATCAGAAACAGCCATCATTTCCCAGAATAGTGTTCATTATGCCAAAGGTTTTTCGATTCAAAACTATGAGGGATATTCCGTTGTAACCGTTAAAAATCCATGGCCAAAAGCGACTAAAACCTACACTTACATTCTGCAGGAAAAAAACAGAATTGTTCCCGATAGTTTGAAACAAAACCTTGTTATTCCAATTCCAATAGAAACCATCGTCGTAACCTCAACCACACACATTCCTTCATTGGAAATGCTCAATGAAGTCAATACTTTAGTGGGTTTTCCGCATGCCAATTATATCTCTTCCGAAAAAGTAAGAGCGCGGATTGATGCTGGAAATGTAAAAGAACTGGGCAACAATCAGGATTTAAATACCGAAGTGATCCTCAATTTACAACCCAGTGTGATTATTGGTTATGGCATTGACAACAAAAATCCGACTTTGGACAATCTGCAGAAAAGCGGCCTAAAAGTTATGCTAAACGGCGATTGGAACGAGGAAACTGCTTTGGGAAAAGCCGAATGGATAAAGTTTTTTGGCGCTTTGTATGGCAAACAAAAAGAAGCTGGAGAGATCTTTACTACCATCGAAAAGGACTATTTAAAAACCATCGAAATTGCAAAAAGGGCCAATTATACTCCGACTATTTTGGCTGGCGATATGTTTGAAGACCGATGGTATTTGCCAAAAGGAACCAGTTGGGGAAGTTTGCTTTTGAAACAGGCCAATGGCACTTATTTATGGCAGGAAACCAGTGGAACCGGGAGTTTATCCTTGTCGTTTGAAACCGTTTTTGAAAAAGCTAAAAACGCTGATATCTGGATTACTTCCGGACAATTTTCCTCGCTTCAGGAAATGACCGATATGAATCCGCATTACGCTAAATTTGATGCTTTCAGGAATAAAAATGTATATTCGTTCAGCGGAAAAAAAGGAAAAACGGGCGGCATTCTTTATTATGAATTAGCGCCCAATCGACCAGACATTGTACTGAAAGATATCGTCAAGATTTTGCATCCCGAATTGTTGCCAGGTTATGAACCTTTTTTCTTCGAGAAATTAAAATAAAACCTCTAATTTGTCATTTCGACGAAGGAGAAATCGCATCACCATTATGTGATTCCTCTCCCGAAACTTCGGGTTCGGAATGACAAAACAATAAATAATAAATGATTAAATCTAGAAATACAATTCTATTTTCTTCCTTATCATTGCTATTGCTATTGACATTGCTATTGAATATTTCAATGGGGCAGGTTTCCATTCCGATTAAAGATGTTTTCAGAAGTTTATTTGGCAGTCATGCTTCCAAAGAAACCTGGGAATATATTATCGTT
>JAYURX010000025.1:0-5574 GCA_043755965.1 Flavobacterium sp.
GGAGTCATCGCTGGTGGAAATTATGAGATTCCCAATCAAAATTTTAAAAACAAAGCTATGACCTTTGATAGTGGAAGAACCTGGAAGTTAATAGCGGAAAATAAAGGTTTTGGTTATGCATCATGCATTCAATTTGTACCAAAATCTAAAGGAAAACAACTGGTTGCTGTTGGAACTTCAGGATTGTATTATTCTGCTGATGGAGGAAATAAGTGGAAACAACTTTTAGCTGACAAAACACTCTACACTATTCGTTTCCTGAATAAAACTACAGCCTTTGCCGCAGGAAAAGATAAAATTGTCAAGATTGAATTCAAAAAATAAGAGAGCACTTAGCTCTCTTTAATTTATCTTGCCCGTTTTTTATCCCGGTATTGCTGCAATAGTTTTCGGTTGAAATTTTCTTCCGCTTTTTTTAGTTTCAGAATTTTTACGGGTGAAATGACACCTTTCAAACTGACCACAAATTTCTTTTTCAACTGATACAATTCGTCTTCTGTACTTTCCATTTGATTTAATAAAGTTGACGCCTCTTTATCTGATAATTTATCAAAAGAATCATCATCCATTCTATCTAAATACCCTTTTAGTTTTTGCTGTCTAATTTCTTGCTGTTTGTCTTCAAAAGCATTAAACAAAGGCCAAAACTTTGCAGCTTCATCTGGTGTTAGAGACAATTCATTGGTTATGAAAGCCACTTTTAACGATTTGATTTGTTCTTTCTTTTTACGTATAAACGGACCATCTTGGGCAATAGCATTTAGTGAAATTAAAGCTATGAGTAGTGGAAGTATTTTTGTGATTTTCATAATATTAGTCTATTATATATTGTTCTAAATTTGAGTTCGTATTTAAAGCGTCTTCGATGGAAGCGTCATCAATATTGAAATCCAGTTTCATCTTATCTAAATCTTCCTGTTCCAATAAATCTAAAATTTGTTGTTCAGAAATGGTTGATTGGTAGGCAATATAATTTTCTAAAGTAGCCGAATCAATTTCTTCCTGTTGAGTACAATAGTTATTATATAATGGAATGGACAGCATTAGAATAAGAACTGCAGCCGCAGCAAAATACCAAGTTTTTCTGGAACTAAAAATCGAAATAACTTTTGGTTCCTGCTTTGGTAATTGTGCTAAAACTTTATCTGGGAATCTATCAAAATAACCATCGGGTGTTATAAATCCTGAGGTTATCTTTGGTTCATTATCTAGTTTAAAATCTTTCATAGGCGTTTGACAAAAGTAATGTGAAATGGTTTAATTGCTTTTTACAAAATCTTCAATTTTCTTGACAGCATGATGATAGGATGCTTTTAACGCACCAACAGATGTTCCGAGAATTTCCGACATCTCTTCATATTTTATTTCCTCGTAGTATTTCAGTTTAAAAACCAATTGTTGTTTTTCAGGTAGTAGCGCGACTGCTTTTTGCAGTTTAATCTGAATTTCATTACCATCAAAATAAGTATCCGCTTTCAGGTTGTCTACAATTTTGGTTTGCAATGCTTCACTGGTTGTACCATTTCGTTTTGCTTTTTGATTGATAAACGTAATGGCTTCATTGGTCGCAATCCGATACATCCAGGAAAACAATTTGCTTTCGCCTTTGAAATCCTTTAAATACTGAAAGACTTTAACAAACGTATTTTGTAAAACATCATCGGCATCATCATGATTTAAAACAATATTCCGAATATGATTATACAACGGTCGTTGATAATCCCGCAAGAGTTTTTGAAACGCAGCATTCTGCGTTTTTGGATTTAATAATTCCTGAATAAAATCCTTTTCGTCTTGCAAGGTGAAAATTTAGCTAATTAGAATAAAGATAGCGGAAAAGGTTTAATCTACTGCAAAGTTAAGGTGTTTCTGTTGGAGTAGTGGTTGTTTCCGGAGTTGCAACAGTTGCATTTACAGGATCAACGATAGGTTTTGGTAACTCTATTACTTTTGGAAAAACCGGAATGTAAATCTCCGTAACCCATTTGGAAGGTTGTTTGATATCATCAATGGTTTTGACATAAACTTCAGTATAGCTTCCGGCGAAGTTTTCTTTTAAACCATTATCTGCTATGTATTTTTTGGCTTTTGCCCAAGCTTCTTTGCTATGCGAATAGTCACCTGTCAAAGTAGTTTTCAAACAAGTAAAAGCAATGATTTCTCCCGAAGAAACATCGCTTCCGTCGGAAATAGAAATTTGCTGCCTAACCGGAATACAAACCGAAATGGTGGCAATATCATTGACAACATCATATCTGTCATAGTTAACAAATGGTTTTCCAGCCATGGCTATTTTGTTCTTGGTGAAAAAATGTACCATTCGTGACATCATGATTTTGGTATTTTTACTAACACTATTAATATGACAGGAAACTGTTTGTTTCAAACAAAAACCTGATGGTCTTTGCACAATCCCATTCACTTTGATGGAATAGGTTTTCATTTCGTAGTTCAGCGTTTTATCAAGATTGCGCAGACTTTTTTCATAAACATCTCCCAAAATTGAAGTTATGCCTCCTTTGAAAAAGGTAGAGATTTTGGTCATCAAATCCATTTTTCCTTTGCTGTGAACCCTAACTTTGGTGCCGCCAACAGTATCTTTAAATGTCCAGGTAATAGTAGCTGTTATACCATTGAAGTTGGCTTTTTGGGCAATACTGTCATTTTCTTTTACAAACACCGTTTTAATATCTCCAGAATCGGAACCATTTTCAAATGAACATTTTGCTCCGGCACCTATTGTTTTCCCATCATAATTAAATTTAATATCCTGGTCTTTCTGCATCCAGGAACCAAACGTTTCCCAATTTTTATAATCATTGACATAATCAAAAACGGTACTTCTTTGCGTTTTTATGATGTTACTTTTAGAAACCTCAAAATCTCCTTTTTGTGTCGCTACATAAACCGTAATTCCAACTAAAGCCAAAAGTATAAGCAAGAAGATATATTTTAAAATTCTCATGAAACTGTGTTTATAAAGTGTCACAAAGTTATGAATTTTATAGTACGAATATTGATTATATTTGCTTGCATTCAAATTTAAATTGATGAAAACAAAAAGTGAACTTCGCGGTATTTTATTCAGGCATTTAGACGGAATTGTAACTATTCCGGCAGCCTATTCTTTACACAAAAAAGGTGTGTTAGATTATATACTGCAAAGTCAAAAAGTGTCACTTCAGGAACTTGTTGTAAAGTTTAATGCCAACGAAGGTTATCTCAATGTTGCGCTTCGGGTTTTGGCCTCCCAAGGTTGGCTTGTTCAAAACATTGACAATCAAAATGACGAAATATCCTTTGCTACAAATGATGAAAGTGAAACAGCTTTTTCATTGATTCCCCTTTATAAAGATGCTTTCAGTTTAATGCAGTTTTCAGAGCATTTTCATCCACGAAGATTTGAAGTAGAACCTTTTGAAATGCTTAATGAATTGTTTTCAAAATACAAATCAAGCTTTGGAATTACATTTTCTGAAGATGAAAAAACCCGCACTATTCAGGAGCAGGTTTTATATCATATAGAAGGTGTTTTAGTGGGACCAACTATTGTGATGCTTGGAATGACAGGAATGTTTCACAAGTATTTTATGGAAACCTCTTTCCGCCCGGAAGAGTTTCACAAAAAGCCGGAGTGTTTCAAAGAAATTTTAGATTTCCTGACCCATTTAGATTGGTTTAGTAAAAAGAATGACAATTACCAATTCACCGAAACCGGTTTGTTTTATGCCAAACGTGCGGCCGCTTATGGCGTTACAGTTTCTTATATTCCAACGCTTAGAAAAATGGATGAACTGCTTTTTGGCAATCCTTCCATACTGCGAAATATTGGCGAGCATGAAGATGAATTGCATGTCGACAGGAAAATGAATGTATGGGGAAGTGGTGGCGCACATGCCGAGTACTTCAAAATCGTAGACCAAATCATCATTGAACTATTCAATCGTCCGATTTCTGAACAGCCAATAGGAATTTTGGATATGGGTTGCGGAAACGGCGCATTTTTGGAACATATGTTTGATGTTATTGAACGCCAAACAGCCAGAGGCAGAATGCTCGACGAGCATCCGTTGTTTTTGGTGGGTGTTGATTATAACGAAGCGGCGATAAAAGTAACGCGAGCCAATTTAATCAAAGCCGATATTTGGGCCAAAGTGATTTGGGGCGACATTGGAAGACCACAATTATTAGCACAAACACTGCAGGAAGATTACAAAATAAATTTGAAGGAATTGCTCAATGTGAGAACCTTTTTAGATCACAACAGAATTTGGGAAACACCAACCGTGAAAACGCCAAAGAGAATAAGTTCTTCGACCGGCTCCTTTGCGCATCGCGGTAAAAGAATCAACAATGCTGAAGTAGAAGATAACTTGTTGGAACATTTAAAAAAATGGTCGCCGTATGTAGAAAAATTTGGTTTGCTCTTAATAGAACTTCATACCATAGCTCCCGAATTAACTGCAAATAATCTTGGAATAACTGCAGCGACAGCCTATGATGCTACGCATGGTTTTTCCGATCAGTATATTGTAGAAATTGATGTGCTGCACAAGATTGCCGCTGAAGCGGGATTGTTTTCGGATGCCAATGTATTTACTAAATTCCCAAATTCGGATTTAGCAACAGTAAGTGTTAACCTTTTGAAAGGGAGATGACTGGTTTTTATTCATCCTTTTTGTCATGCTGACGCAGGAAGCATCTCCACAAACTTGTAAATAATCAATAGCATACTAGAATTCCAAGAAGGTTATCAAAGTTATTGCATTTACATCCTAACCAATAAAAGCGAAAACCGTTTTATATACTGGAGTTATATGCCATTTTACCACACCTCGACGAATTCAATAACTTAACGACTATGATTTATGAATACTCGAAAAAACTAAATCTTCCAAAAATGCGATAATTTCTGCTACCTTTTTACTTTGTCCAAAATCAGTTAACAAAGGTAGATTAACCATAAAATAATTTTGAAAATGTGCCATTTCAATTATGGTGGTAGCCAATGACCTCGGATATTTATAAGCTGAATTATATTCTGAAATTATGGTTCCTATAGTGCCGCAAAGTTGCTTATAAGGTTTAAAAAAATGATGTTTATTATCCTCGCCAACATGATTTGTCAAATACACTTTCGATCCTTCCGAAATTACAATTTGATGTAACAAACTCTCGTTTATATATAAAGTTGCATCATCATCTTCAACAGTCGAGGCTAACAATTTAATTATTTTTCTTAATTTAATTGACGGATCAAGGATATTATTAGTTTGATAATTTATCTGAAACTCTAACCAACTCCAATACCAAGCCACTATATATATCAATAACCTATGCTTGTTTTCGAAGTAGCGATAAACACTCGCTTCTGTTGAATTTATTTCTTCTGCCAATTTCTTAAAAGTAAAATCTTCAAAACCGTTTTTATTTATCATTTGAATACTATACTGAATTATTTTTTTTCCTAATTCAGAATTTTCAGGATTGCGCAAATACAACTCCTCATTCATTTTTATTTGTATATGTAATTTCATTCGAAATCGATTTTATTTATATAGTTCTTTTTGCGAA
>JAYURX010000026.1:0-5573 GCA_043755965.1 Flavobacterium sp.
CCAAGCACAAACTTCGCCTTATCCTTTGGGTATGGAAATTTCACATGCTGTTGGCTCTTATATATACGATACGAATAACAAAAAATACTTAGATTTTGTGGCTGGAGTTTCGGCAACAAGTTTAGGACATCAGCATCCCAGAGTTAATCAGGCCATTAAAGACCAACTGGATAAATATTCTCATGTGATGGTCTATGGCGAATATGCGCAACATCCTGCAGTGCAATATTGCAAATTATTGGTGGAGAATTTACCACCAAGTTTAAACAAAGTCTATTTAGTGAATTCGGGAACCGAAGCTTGCGAAGGTGCTTTAAAACTAGTTCGCAGGGTTACCGGACGAAGCCAATTGATTTCGTGTCATAATGCCTATCATGGCAATACTATGGGTTCAATGAGCGTGATGGGTTTTGAAGAACGCAAACAAATTTTCCGCCCATTAATTCCCGATGTTGATTTTATTACATTCAATAACGAAGAAGACATTCAAAAAATAACAACCAAAACTGCCGGAATCATTCTCGAAAGCATACAAGGCGGTGCTGGTTTTATTGAGCCCCAAAATGATTTCCTGGCCAAAGTCAAAAAACGCTGTGAAGAAGTCGGTGCATTACTGATTTTGGACGAAATCCAACCCGGATTTGGGCGAACGGGAAAACTGTTCGGTTTTGAAAACTACAATGTTGTTCCCGACGTAATTATAATAGGGAAAGGAATGGCTGGCGGAATGCCCGTTGGTGGTTTTGTTGCTAATTCAAAACACATGGATTTATTAAGCCATGATCCAAAGCTGGGACACATTACCACTTTTGGCGGTCATCCTGTCATTGCGGCAGCGTGTTTGGCAACTTTGAAAGAAATTTTGGAAAAAGACTACGCAAGTCAATCATTAGCTAAAGAAAAACTGTTTCGTGAGCTTTTGGTACATCCTTTAATTGTAGAAGTCCGAGGTAGAGGATTAATGCTCGCGGCTATAACAGAAGATGTGGAGATTACGAATAAGATTATTTTCAAATGCCAGGAAAAAGGATTAATATTATTCTGGTTACTTTTCGAAGGCTGTGCAATCAGGATTACGCCTCCACTAACCATTTCTGAAGATGAAATAAGAGAGGGTTGTGGCATCATTATTGAAGCTATGGATGAGATTTTGAGTGAGTTAAAAAATTGTTAATTAAATTGTTTACAACAATAATCGCAACTCACTAAAAAAGCTACGTGTTTCCCTAATTTTATTAAGGATAATTTTAAACCTACTGTTATGCACCTAGATCACGACGAAGAAGATTACAACTTATCCTTATCGAAATTTGAATCGATGTTGAAGACCAACAAAGTGCTATTTTTCGACTCAGAGGAATTCGAGGAAATCATTCTGCATTACCTCGATATGGGGAAAGCCACTTTGGCAAAGAAAGCCTTAAAATTAGGATTGGAACAACACCCAAAATCTACCGGATTAAAACTAGTTCAGGTGGAGATGTTGGTTTACGAAGACAAATTGGATCAAGCCGAAAAGCTACTCAATGAACTGTATGCTATTGAACCGACTAACGAAGAAATTTTTATCCAAAAAGCCAATATTTATTCCAAAAGAGACAACCACGAAAAAGCAGTGGAGTTTTTACAAACAGCATTGAAATTTACCGAAGACTATGCCGATGTCTATAACTTAATTGGTATGGAATATCTTTTTATGGATAATCTGGAATTGGCAAAAGAAAACTTCATCAAATGTTTGGAAGAAGATTTTGAAGATCAGTCTGCCTTATATAATGTAGTGTATTGCTTCGAATTTCTAGACCAAAACCTAGAAGCTATTGAATACCTTAAAACGTATATTGACAGAAATCCATATAGCGAAATTGCTTGGCATCAATCAGGAAGATTATATTATGGCGTAAAAGATTATGAAAACGCGGTGCGTTCTTTTGAATTTGCTACTTATGCAGATGAAGAATTTGTTGGCGCATACATGGAAAAAGGTAAAGCTTTAGAGCGATTGAAACGCTATGAAGACGCCATAGAAAGTTATAACAAAACTATTGAGTTAGATGATCCTACATCGTATGCGTTGTTGCGTATTGGTAAATGTTATGAAAAATTAGGCAACAAAGTACAAGCACTAAAATATTTCAACAAAACAGTACACGAAGATCCATTGTTAGATAAAGGCTGGATTGCGATTACTGATTTTTATGTTCGTCAGAAAAATTACCAAAAAGCACTGTATTTTGTAAACAAAGCATTGGCTATAGATGACCAAAATCGTTTGTACTGGAAACGTTACGCCACGATTAACAAAGCGATGGATCATTTTGAAGAAGCTGAATTTGGTTATCGCAAAGCTATTGAATTTGGTGACTATCAGTTAGACACTTGGTTGTTTTGGGTTGACATTATGCAAATAATGGGCGAATATAACAATGCAATATTAACTTTGATTCAGGCGGCAGAATACTTCCCGGATGATTACGAAATTGAATATCGTATGGCAGGTTTTCATATGCTTTTGAACGAAGAAGAAAAAGGAAACTACCATTTAAGCAATGGTTTGCGTCTTAATTTTAAACACAACACTCTTATAAAAGAGTTATTTCCAACAGTTTGGGATAGAGAATCTGTTCAGGAATATATCGCAAAACACACAAAACCCGAATAAATGTCGCGAAGACAATTTGGTTTACTCGGCAAAAACATAAGTTATTCCTTTTCAAAGAAATACTTCACTGATAAATTTGTTTTGGGAAACCTAGCCGATTGCTCTTATGCCAATTTTGACATTCAAACCATTGAAGAATTCCCGTCTCTTATTGCCAATAATCCCGATTTAAAAGGATTAAATGTTACCATTCCCTATAAAGAAAGTGTCATTCCCTACTTAAATAAACTTTCTAAAAACGCAGCCCAAATTGGTGCTGTGAACGTTATTCGGGTAACCAAAAAAGGCAACTTAAAAGGATACAATTCCGATTATTATGGTTTTATGAAATCCTTGGAACCTTTATTACAACCGTATCATAAAAAAGCATTGATTCTGGGAACCGGTGGAGCAGCGAAAGCGGTTTCGTTTGCACTGGATCAACTCGGAATTCTATACACTTTTGTAACTCGTGAAGAAAAAGAAGGGATGATTGATTATGACAGAATCAATGCCACGACTTTTGATAATTATCAGATTATCATCAATTGCACGCCTGTTGGTACTAGTCCAAACAACAAGGAATTTCCTCTAATTCCTTATAATTTCTTTACCGAAAAGCATATCGCATTCGATTTGATATACAATCCGGAAGAAACTCAATTTTTGAAAAAGGCCAAAAAGAAAGGCGCCATTACCAAAAACGGTTACGAAATGTTAGTGCTTCAGGCGGAAAAAGCCTGGAAGATTTGGAATAAATAATTTGCCGTATGAACATCAGACTTTTAGCCATTGGCAAAACCGATAACAAAGCTTTGCAATCACTAATTGATGATTACACTAAACGGGTGTCTTTTTACATAAAGTTTGATTCGGAAATTATTCCCGATATAAAAAACGTCAAAAATCTTTCTGAAAGTCAGCAAAAAGAAAAAGAGGGCGAACTGATTTTGGCTAAACTCACGCCAACAGATCAATTGATTTTATTAGACGCAAACGGAACCTCATTTTCCAGTGTTGGTTTTTCGGATTATTTGCAGAAGAAAATGAATTCCGGAGTAAAAACTTTGGTATTTGTAATTGGCGGCCCATATGGTTTTAGTGACGAAGTCTATCAAAAAGCACAGGGTAAAGTTTCGCTTTCGCTAATGACATTCTCACATCAAATGGTCCGCTTATTTTTTATTGAACAGTTATATCGTGGATTTACAATTCTGAGAAACGAACCGTATCATCATCAATAAATGTATTCGTTGTTGCTGTTGATAGTAATTCCTTTTGGAGCAACCAAATGCTTAACGAAAAACTGATACTGAATATATTTTCCAAACGACATTCCTTTATCATAGGCAAAGACGATGCTTGAAGCAGTGACAGACTGTTTGTCCAAAAAGGCCTGCAACTGATTTTTTGAAAAAACTTCATCCTTAAAATGAACCAAATCATTTCGATCTAAATAGAAATAGATTACATTAAAATCAGGTTTTTCCAGTTTGTATTTCACTTTCGTAAAAGGCAAAAATGCTATGGCTTTTTTAACCGTATCGCTATAAGCAAAATAATTTTCCCGAGCTTCTTTTTTAGCTTGTAGCTTTTTGATTTCCAATATTACTTTCCGCAACGACAAACGCTTATCAATATTGAAAACCCAATTTCCTGAGCTAATCGAATTACGATTTTTAATATTTATTAAAGTATCTTTTTCTTCCGATTTGAAAATGAAATAAATCGAAGAATGATCTTTCAAATCAGCCACAACCGTCACATTGGCCTGTGGCAATAAGACTTTTTTATTTTGGCATGACACGAGCATAAGCGAACTGGCGAAGCAAAATAAAACAAACTCTAGTCCAAAAACGATCATTCTTTTCATAACTCTGCTACTAACTTTATGGTTTCAATAGCTTCTTTTACGTCATGCACTCTGAGAATATTAGCTCCTTTTTGCAACGCAATCGTATTCAAAACCGTTGTTCCGTTTAGCGCAAAATCAGCTGAAGTCTCCAGAGTTTTATAAATCATCGATTTACGGGAAACACCAACAAGCATGGGCAATTCGAGCATTTGAAACAACTCTAAATTATTCATCACTTCAAAATTTTGCTCTTTTGTTTTGGCAAAACCAAAACCCGGATCAATAAGCAGATCGTTGATTCCCAAACTTCTTGCCCGCGCTACTTTTTCAGAAAAATAGAACAGCATTTCTTTGGTAATATTTTCATAATTGGCCAAACTTTGCATCGTTTGCGGATTGCCTTTCATGTGCATCATTATATACGGAACCTGAAATTTGACAATGGTTTCCATCATTGTTGTATCCAAACTTCCTGCCGAAATATCATTGATGATGCAGGCGCCATTTTCAATTCCGGCTTTAGCTACTTTGGCACGAAAAGTATCAATAGAAATTAAGGTTTCAGGAAAGTGTTTCAAGACCAATTGTATAACCGGAATTAATCTTTCCATCTCTTCTGTCTCCGAAACAAATTTTGCACTTGGTTTGCTCGAATAGGCACCAATATCAATAAAAGTTGCACCTTCTGAAAGCATTTTTTCTACTTGGGAAAGCAGGCTTTTTTCATCCGAGTATTTGCCGCCATCGTAGAACGAATTGGGAGTAAAATTCAATATTCCCATTACTTTGGGATAGGTTAAGTCAATTAGTTTTCCGAGGCAATTAATGGTCATATTTTTCAGTAATCAGTGTCCAGTTGGCAGTGTTCAGTTAAGATATCCTTAAATCTTAAATCACTAATCTTAAATCTTCAATCAGCAATGGAAAAAATTCTTTACTTTTGGACAAATTTGATACAAAGATACATTGAAATGAGCAAAACTTCTCAAGAATATGATAAGGTAATCGCAATTTGCCGACAGCTTTACGCCAACAAAATGACAGATTATGGAAGTGCCTGGAGAATCTTGAGATTGC
>JAYURX010000027.1:0-2408 GCA_043755965.1 Flavobacterium sp.
TTAATCCGTAAAGGAATTATTCCTATTGTTATTGGAGGTTCGCAGGATTTAACCTACCCATTATACAGAGCATACGATAATCAAGAGCAAATGGTTAACCTGGTTTCTATAGATAGTAAATTTGATTTTGGCAAACAGGAGGAAGGAATTAAAGCTAATTCTTATCTATCTAAAATAATTTTGGACGAGCCCAATAATCTTTTCAATTATACTAATATAGGCTATCAAACCTATTATAATTCTCAGGAAGAGATTGATTTAATTGAAAAGTTATTTTTTGATGCTTACAGATTGGGAGAAATTTCAAACAATATTGAATTAGCAGAGCCAACATTCCGGGATGCAGACATAATTAGCATAGATTTAACTTCCGTAAAGTCCTCCTATTCAGGAAATTTCATTACTTTTACGCCAAATGGCTTTGATGGAAAGGAAATTTGTAGTTTGGCAAGATATGCCGGTATTAGTGACAAAGTAAGTTCTTTTGGAATTTTTAACTATAACAATAAAAAAGAAGGCGCAGTTCTCATTTCTCAGATAATTTGGTATTTTATAGAAGGAGTTAATTATCGTTCAAATGAATATCCTTTTGGGACAAAAGAGAATTATTTAAAATACATTGTGCCTTTGGAAAACGAAGAATTAGTGTTTTATAAGAGCAATAAAACGGGTAGATGGTGGATAGAAATTAATTTTTTTGAAGGACAACACAATAAACTCAAAAAAAACACGTTATTATCTTGTTCACATGATGAATATTTAGCTGCCTGCGGAAATGAAATACCGGAAAGATGGTGGAAAGCGCAGCGGAAGAATTTAACATAATATAATAAAAAAATATAAATAAACTTACAAATAAACTATAAAAAAGACACTTTATCGTTAAAAAGTGCATTTTATCGATAAAATATTTTTTTAATTACAAGATTAATTCTATTTTTGGAATGTGAATTCTTATGATGGACAATGGTCAAACGAAATTTAATATTAATTAATTGCTTTTTTGAAAAATAATAAATAGGTTTACGCCCTAAAAAAATATTCAAAATAACCCCAAAATATACATATGAAGAAGTTCATAACATTTGCGTCATTTTTAGCTTTATTAACCAGTTGTGGTGGATCAAGCGATAAAGGTGAGTTGGTAGGAGTTAAAGGAAAGAAATGGCATCCAGAAAAGCCATTTGGAATGACTTTAATACCTGGTGGAGCATACATTATGGGTAAATCTGATGATGACCCGGCTAATGTACAGGATTCACCTACTAAAACGGTGACAGTTCGATCATTCTATATGGATGAAACTGAAATAACAAATAGTGAGTACCGTCAATTTGTGGAATGGGTAAAAGATTCTACAATGAGAGTACGTTTAGCTATACTTGCTGATGAAGTTGGTCAAACTTCTACCGGTAAGGGTGGAAAAGGCGGTGGAAAAGGTGGAAGCATTGGAGATTTTGCTTTCAATGACACCGATCCTGCAAAAATGACCCCTTACGATAAGTACATGTATGAGAATTATTATAGTGTAGGAACTGATGATGATCCGTATGCAGGAAGAAGATTGAATAAAAAAATCAAACTTATTAAAGATACCAAAAAATATCCGGACGAATATTACACAGAAGTCATGGATACTATGTATTTGCCTTTAGCTGAATCTTTTAATGGTTTGAGAACTATTGATGTTCGTAAATTAAAATTCAGATACTCATGGATGGACATTCAGGCAGCGGCTAAAGCAAAAACAGGTAAAAGAAGTTCGTTTATCAGAACAGAACAACAACTTGTTTATCCTGACACCACAGTTTGGATTAAGGATTTTGAGTATTCTTATAATGAACCTATGCACAATGATTACTTTTGGCACCAGGCTTATGGTCAATATCCTGTAGTTGGTGTAAACTGGAAACAGGCAAAAGCTTTTTGCGCCTGGAGAACGTTAAACAAAAATTCCTATATCAAATCAAAGAAGAAAAAGAATGACTTGATAAACACTTTCCGTCTTCCAATCGAATCAGAGTGGGAATATGCGGCTAGAGGTGGATTAGAATCAGCAACATTCCCTTGGGGTGGACCTTATGCTAAAAATGACAGAGGTTGTTTCTTAGCTAACTTCAAACCAAATAGAGGAGATTATGCTGCTGACCAAGCTTTATATACTGTAGAAGCAAAATCATATGAGCCAAACGGATATAATTTGTATAATATGTCAGGAAATGTAGCTGAATGGACAGATTCATCATATGATGCTGCGGCTTACGAATATGTATCTTCAATAAATCCAAACGTTTCTGATTTAAAAAACATGAGAAAAGCTGTTCGTGGCGGTTCATGGAAAGATGTTGCTTACTTCCTTCAAGTAGGAAGCAGAGATTTTGAATATGCAGATTCAGCCAGAAGCTATA